>NZ_JBEXLA010000024.1:0-152161 GCF_040609715.1 Streptomyces sp. NPDC004610
TGGTGGCTGGTCGCGCAGTTCCTCCCCCAGAGGGGGTACCCCCAGCGCCCCTAAAGCGGGCTGGCCGACGGGACAGGAGTCCCGTCGGCCAGCCCCTTCAGGGTTTACACCCTCGGCTTCTCGCGCATCTCGTATGTCGCGATGACGTCGTCGATCTTGATGTCGTTGAAGTTTCCGAGGTTGATACCGCCCTCGAAGCCTTCGCGGATCTCGGTGACGTCGTCCTTGAAGCGGCGCAGGCCGTCGATGTTGAGGTTCTCCGCGATGACCTTGCCGTCGCGGATGAGACGGGCCTTGGTGTTGCGCTTGACCTCGCCGGAGCGGATGAGGACACCCGCGATGTTGCCGAGCTTGGAGGAGCGGAAGACCTCGCGGATCTCCGCCGTACCCAGCTCGACCTCTTCGAACTCCGGCTTGAGCATGCCCTTGAGGGCCGCCTCGATCTCCTCGATCGCCTGGTAGATGACCGAGTAGTACCGGACGTCCACACCCTCGCGCTCGGCCATCTGCGCGGCCCGGCCGGCCGCACGGACGTTGAAGCCGATGACGATGGCGTCGGAGCCCATCGCGAGGTCGATGTCGGACTCCGTGACCGCACCGACACCGCGGTGCAGGACCCGGATGTCGACCTCTTCGCCGACGTCCAGCTGGAGCAGGGAGGATTCCAGCGCCTCGACCGATCCGGACGCGTCGCCCTTGATGATCAGGTTGAGCTGCTGGACCTCGCCGGCCTTCAGGACCTTGTCCAGGTCCTCCAGCGAGACACGGCGGGTGCGCTTGGCGAAGGCCGCATTGCGCTCGCGGGCGGCGCGCTTCTCGGCGATCTGGCGGGCCGTACGGTCCTCCTCGACCACCAGGAAGTTGTCACCCGCGCCCGGGACGTTGGTCAGGCCCAGGACCTGGACCGGCGTCGACGGGCCCGCCTCGGCGACGTTGTTGCCGTTGTCGTCGAGCATGGCGCGGACCCGGCCGTAGGCGTCGCCCACGACCATGGTGTCGCCGACCCGCAGGGTGCCTCGCTGGACGAGGACCGTGGAGACGGCACCGCGTCCCCGGTCGAGCCGGGACTCGATCGAGATGCCCTGCGCGTCCTGGTGCGGGTTGGCCCGCAGGTCGAGCGAGGCGTCCGCGGTGAGGACCACGGCCTCCAGCAGGGAGTCGATGTTCAGCCCCTGCTTGGCGGAGATGTCGACGAACATGGTCTCGCCGCCGTACTCCTCGGCCACCAGCCCGAACTCGGTGAGCTGGCCGCGCACCTTGGTCGGGTCGGCGCCCTCGACGTCGATCTTGTTGACCGCGACCACGATCGGGACGTCGGCCGCCTTGGCGTGGTTGAGCGCCTCGACCGTCTGCGGCATGACGCCGTCGTTGGCCGCGACCACCAGGATGGCGATGTCGGTCGAGCGGGCACCACGGGCACGCATGGCGGTGAACGCCTCGTGACCCGGGGTGTCGATGAAGGTGATCTTGCGCTCTTCGTCGTTGACCTCGGTCGCGACCTGGTAGGCACCGATGTGCTGGGTGATGCCGCCTGCCTCGCCCGCGATGACGTTGGTCTTGCGGATGGCGTCGAGGAGCCGGGTCTTTCCGTGGTCGACGTGACCCATGACGGTGACGACCGGCGGGCGGACGACCAGGTCGTCCTCGTCGCCCTCGTCCTCGCCGAACTCGATGTCGAAGGACTCCAGCAGCTCGCGGTCCTCCTCCTCGGGGCTGACGATCTGAACCGTGTAGTTCATCTCGCCCGCGAGGAGTTCCAGCGTCTCGTCCGAGACGGACTGGGTGGCCGTGACCATCTCGCCGAGGTTCATCATGACCGCGACGAGGGACGCCGGGTTGGCGTTGATCTTCTCGGCGAAGTCGGTGAGCGACGCGCCGCGGGAGAGCCGGATCGACTCGCCGTTGCCGCGCGGCAGCATCACGCCGCCGACGCTCGGGGCCTGCATGGCCTCGTACTCCTGGCGCCGCTGCCGCTTCGACTTGCGGCCACGCCGGGCCGGACCGCCGGGACGGCCGAAGGCGCCCTGCGTGCCACCGCGGCCACCGGGACCGCCGGGACGGCCGCCGAAGCCGGGACGGCCACCGCCGCCACCGCCACCGGGACCACCGGGACGACCGGCGAAACCGCCGCCACCGCCACCGGGACCGCCGGGACGACCGGCGAAGCCGCCGCCGCCACCGCCGGGACGGGCGAACCCGCCGCCGCCGCCACCGGGACGACCGCCGCCACCGCCACCGGGACCGCGACCGCCGCCACCGGGACCGCGGCCACCGGGGCCACCGCCACCGGGACGCGGACCGGCCGCCGGACGCTGCGGCATCATGCCGGGGTTGGGACGCGGACCCGCGGCACCGCCACCGGGACGCGGACCGCCGCCCTGCGGACGGGGCATCGCGCCCGGGTTCGGCCGGTTGCCGCCGGGAGCCTGGGGACGCGGACCGCCGCCGCCCTGGGCGCCGGACGCCTGGGGACGGGCGCCGCCGCCACCGGGACCACCGGGGCCGGGACGCGCGCCCTGGGGACGCGGCGACTGCGGACGGGCCATACCGGCGTTGCCGCCGGAGGTGAAGGGGTTGTTGCCCGGACGGGGACCCGAGGGACGGGCACCGCCGGGACGCTGGCCCTGGCCACCGGGGCGCGGGGCGCCCTGACCGGGACGCGACTGGCCCTGGCCCTGACCCTGGCCCTGACCCTGCCCGGGACCGGAGGGGCGACCCCCCGGACGGGGCGCGCCGGGGCGCGGACCCGTGTTGGGCTTGGGCGAGGACTGGGCCGGAGCCGGGGTGGTGGGCGCCGGCGGAGCGGTGAACTCCGGGGCGGCCGGGGCCGGCTTGGGCGCGGGCCGGGGACCCGGCGTGGGACGCGGGCCCTGGCCCGGCGTCGCGGCCGGGGCGGCGGAGGCCGCCGGGGCCGCGGGCTGCTGCACGGGAGCCGGGCGCGGGGCGCCGGGCTTCGGGGCAGCGGGACGGCCCGCCTGCGCCGGGGACGGCGCGCCGGGCTTGGGGGCCGCCTTCCGGGGGGCGGGCTTGGCGGCGGACCTGCCATTGCCGCTGCCCTGCTGGAAGGCGTCGGTCAGCTTGCGTACTACGGGCGCTTCGATCGTCGAAGACGCCGAACGGACGAATTCACCGAGTTCCTGGAGCTTGGCCATGACGACCTTGCTCTCCACACCGAACTCCTTGGCGAGTTCGTAGACCCGGACCTTAGCCACTTCGCTCCTCTGAGGTCCGGGTTGCGGCCGGACCGTCGCTAGTTCATGGGCGTACTCATCGCGTACTCATCGAGTGCTCATCGCAATCTCGACCTACTTCCGACTCGCGAGGTACCTGACCGCGCGGGGAGTCCGCACGGCATGTCTTTCTACCGTGTCGCCTGTTCAGCAACCGGGTCACTCTGTGCCTGCTGCACGTACCGGCGCAACGCCTTTACGTCGAGCGGGCCCGGGGCACGCAACGCCCTCGGGAACGCCCGGCGGCGTACCGCCTGGTCCAGACAGACCTGGGCGGGGTGTACATACGCACCCCGGCCGGGCAGCGTACCGCGAGGATCGGGGGTGCAATCGCCCCCGACCGCCACGATCCGCAGCAGTTCGGTCTTGGCCGCTCGCTGCCTGCACCCCACACAGGTGCGCTCAGGGCGTGCGGTGGCGCGCGTCCGGCCAGACACTCCTTAGTCTACCTCCCCGCACCGACCTCACCCCTTCGGGGCAGTGATCGAACGCGTGTTGTCGTGATCCAACCCACACTCGGCGTGGATCTATTCCCCACTCCCAGGTGATCCCTGCTCGGCGGGCTGCTCGGTGTCCGGGCGGATGTCGATCCGCCAGCCCGTGAGCCGGGCGGCGAGGCGGGCGTTCTGGCCCTCCTTGCCGATGGCCAGCGACAGCTGGTAGTCGGGTACCGTCACCCGCGCGGAGCGGGCGGCGAGGTCCACCACGTCGACCTTGGAGACCCGGGCGGGCGACAGCGCGTTGGCCACCATCTCCGCCGGGTCGTCCGACCAGTCGACGATGTCGATCTTCTCGCCGTTCAGCTCGCCCATCACATTGCGCACCCGGCCGCCCATGGGGCCGATACAGGCCCCCTTGGCGTTCAGGCCCGTGCGGGTCGAGCGGACGGCGATCTTGGTGCGGTGGCCGGCCTCGCGGGCGATGGCGGCGATCTCGACGGATCCGTCGGCGATCTCCGGCACCTCCAGCGCGAACAGCTTCTTCACCAGATTGGGGTGGGTGCGCGAGAGGGTGACGGACGGACCGCGCACCCCCTTGGCCACCCGGACGACATACGACCGCAGCCGCAGGCCGTGCGTATAGGTCTCGCCGGGGACCTGCTCCTGCACCGGCAGGATGGCCTCCAGCTTGCCGATGTCCACCAGCACGTTCTTGGGGTCGCGGCCCTGCTGGACGACACCGGTGACGATGTCGCCCTCGCGGCCCGCGTACTCGCCGAGCGTGGCGTCGTCCTCGGCGTCGCGCAGCCGCTGGAGGATGACCTGCTTGGCGGTGGTCGCGGCGATCCGGCCGAAGTCGGAGGGGGTGTCGTCGAACTCGCGGGCCTGCTGGCCCTCCTCCAGGTCCTCCGGGTCCTCCTTCGCCCACACCGTGACGTGCCCGGTCTCCCGGTTCAGCTCCACGCGCGCGTGGCGGCGGCTGCCGTCGGTGCGGTGGTAGGCGATGAGGAGGGCCGCCTCGATCGCCTCGACCAGCAGGTCGAAGGAGATCTCCTTCTCCCGCACCAAGCCCCGCAGGGCGCTCATGTCGATGTCCACGGCTACGCCTCCTCCTCTTCCGTCATGTCCGTCGTGTCCGCCCGGTCGTCCCGGTCATCCAGGTCGTCCCGGTCGTGCTGGTCCTTGTGGTCCTTGCGGCCGAACTCGACCTGGACCCGTGCCTTCTCGATCCCGGCGAAGAGGAGTCTGCGCGCGGTGGGCCGGCGGCCCTTGACGCCGGGCACCTCGGTGTCGAGGCCGTCCTCGTCCACGGCCAGGATCCGCGCCACGATCTCGCCGTCCCCGGCGAGCTGGAAGCGGACCAGCCGGCCGGTGGCGCGCTCGTAGTGGCGCGGCTCGGTGAGGGGGCGCTCGGCGCCCGGGGTGCCGACCTCCAGGGTGTACTCGCCGTCACCCATCGCGTCGGTCTCGTCCAGCTTCGCCGACAGCGCGCGGCTCACCTCGGCGACCTGGTCCAGATCCGCCCCGGCGGTGGAGTCGACGACGACGCGCAGCACACGCTTGCGGCCTACGGAGTCCACGGCGATCTCTTCGAGATCCAGTCCCTGGGAGGCGACGAGCGGTTCCAGCAGCTCTCGCAGCCTCTCGCTCTGGGTGGTGCTCATCCGGGTGACTCCTCGGCCGCGTGTGCTGTTGTGGGAAGGGCGCGTGTCTGGTCAAAGGGTATCCGGTCGCGGGACGTGTTGCCGTCCACCTGGGTGGCGGTGGACGGGGGCGCACGGGAGCGGTGCCGCTGACGGGTCAGGGGGGCGGGCGCGGGTACGGTGATCACACGCGATCCGCCCGGCCCGACCACCCGATCACTTTCCGTCGTTTTCCGTCGCTTCTGCTTCGCGTCCGTTCCCGACCGTTCGCGCCGTTTCGCGACCCTGCATATCCGCTCATATATCCCGTATATGACTAGATCTGTTCGTACGAGCCTGCCGAGGACGTCTGCCGTGCCGTTGCCCCCGCCGTCGCGTGCCCGCTCCGGGCCGCGCAGAAGAACCCTGCTCGTCTCGGCCGCGGGCACCCTGCTGCTGACCGGCTGCACCGCCGACGGCGACGGCGGCACCCCCGGGGACAACCCGGCCGCCGCCGACCGGGCCCGCGCGCGGGCGGCCCGCGAGAGCCAGGTCCTCGCCGGGCGGTACGACGCCGTGATCGCCGCCCACCCGGCGCTCGCGGAGCGGCTGGGTCCGCTGCGGGCGGCGGTCGTCCGGCACGCGCGGGCGTTCGGCGGGGCACCGGGGCCGAGCGGATCGCCCGCGCCCTCCGCCTCGCCGGTCCCCGGGGACGCGAAGGGCGCGCTGGCCGCGCTGGCGGCGGCGGAGCGGACCCTCGCCGACCGGCGCACCCGCGAACTGCTGGATCTGCCGGGCGAGACGGCCCGGCTGCTGGCCTCGGTGGCGGCGGCCGGGGCGGCACACGCGTTTCTGCTGACCGAGGGCGAGACCACATGAGCGAGCACACATGAGCGAGGGCACGAGCGGGGAGGCGGAGCTGACGGCGCTCCAGGCCGCGCTGGCCGCCGAACACGCGGCCGTGTACGGGTACGGGGTCGTCGGCGGCCGGATCGACGAGGCCGGGCGGCCCCGGGCCCAGGCGGCCTACGACGCCCATCGCGCCCGGCGGGACGCGCTGGCCCGCCTGGTGCGGGACCGGGGCGGCGAGCCGGTGGCGGCGGCGGCCGGGTACGCGCTGCCGTTCCCGGTGGCGGACGCCCCGGCGGCGGTGCGGCTGGCGGCGGAACTGGAGGAGCGGGTGGCCGGTGTCTACTCCGACCTGGTGCGGGCCGCCGAGGGCGGGCTGCGGGCCACGGCGGCCGAGGGGCTGCGCGAGGCGGCGGTCCGGGCGGTGGGCTGGCGGGGCGGCAGCGTAGCCTTCCCTGGTCTCGCCGAGCGGTCCGAGGCCGCCTCGGCGTCACCGGCGCCCTCGGCGTGAGGTAGGGGAAGGGAACGACGCGCGTATGGCTTTCGCACCGCCGGGGCGACTGATCAGGGCGCTGGGCGAGACGGCACCGGAGGGTGACGACTGGCTGGCGCGGCTGCCGGAGATCCTCCAGGAGGCCCTCGCGCGGCGCGAGTTGGGCGTGGAGCGGGTCCAGGTGCCCGGTGGCCGCAGCAGCCTGGTGGTGCTCGTCCGGTACGCCGACGAGTTCCCCGCCGTGCTGAAGCTGGCCCCGCCGCGGGCCCGGCCGGAGGGCGAGCGGGCGGCGCTGGCGCACTGGGGCGGCCGGGGTGCCGTGCTGCCGCTGCCGGACGAGGCCGGGGACGGGGCGCTGCTGCTGGAGCGGCTGCACCAGGATGTCTCGCTGCGCTCGCTGGCGGAGGCGAAGGCGCTGCTGGAGGCGGCCGGGGTGCTGCGCCGGCTGTGGGTGGAGCCGCCGCCCGGGGTGACCTTCGAGACGGTCGGTGAGCGCACCGGGCGGCAGGCGGCGGCGATGCGGGCGAGCGCGGCGGCGGACCCCGCCCTGGCGCCGCTGGTGGACGCGGCGCTGGACGCCCGTGCCGGGCTGTTGGACGGGCCGCCCGAGCGGCGGCTGCTGCACGGGACGTTCCGACAGAGCAAGGTGCTGTCGGCGGAGCGGATGCCATGGCTGGCGGTGGGGCCGGACCCGGTGGTCGGGGAGTGCGCGTTCGATCTGGCGCGGCTGGTGCGGGACCGGGTGGAGGATCTGATCGGCAGCCCGTCGGGCGCGGCAATCACCCGGCGCCGGATCAAGCGCCTCGCGGAGTCCCTGGAGGTCGACCAGGAGCGGCTGCGCGGCTGGACGCTGTTCCGGGCCGTCGAGTCGGGCGTACGGGCGCTCAGGGTGGGGCGGCCGGGGGACGCGGAACTGCTGCTGGAGTTCGCCGGGTGGCTGTGAAGAACCTCCTGCCGGGGCCCGGCAGGAGGTCCAAGAGGGCCAAGAGGTCCAGGAGGCTCAAGAGGGCCAGGAGGGCCCTTCCCGTCAGGCCGTGAGCAGGGCGATGGCGTCCGCCACCGACAGTTCCTCGCGCTCCCCGGTGCGGCGGTCCTTCAGCTCGACCACACCCTCCCCGGCCCGGCGGCCCGCGACCAGGATCTTGGGTACGCCGATCAGCTCGGAGTCGGTGAACTTGACGCCCGGCGAGACCCCGGCCCGGTCGTCCACCAGGACCCGGACACCGGCCGCGGCGAGCTTCCCGGCGATGTCCAGGGCCAGTTCGGTCTGGAGGGCCTTGCCCGCGGCGACCACATGGACATCGGCGGGGGCGACCTCGGCGGGCCAGCACAGGCCCTTGTCGTCGGCGGTCTGCTCGGCGAGGGCGGCGACCGCGCGGGAGACGCCGATGCCGTAGGAGCCCATGGTGACCCGGACCGGCTTGCCGGTCTGGCCGAGGACGTCCAGCTTGAGGGCGTCGGCGTACTTGCGGCCGAGCTGGAAGATGTGGCCGATCTCGATGGCGCGGTCCAGCGTGAGGCCGGTGCCGCAGTTGGGGCAGGGGTCGCCGTCCTGGACGACCACGACATCGACGTACTCGTCGACCTCGAAGTCGCGGCCCGCGACCACGTTCTTCGCGTGGACGTGCTCCTGGTTGGCGCCGGTGATCCAGGCCGTGCCGGGGGCCACGCGCGGGTCGGCGAGGTACGTGACCTTGGCCAGGCCCTGGGGTCCGACATAGCCGCGGACCAGGTCGGGGCGGCCGGTGAAGTCCTCGGCGGTGACCAGTTCGACCCCGGCCGGGGCGAAGTGCGCCTCGACCTTGCCGAGGTCCACCTCGCGGTCGCCGGGGACGCCCACCGCGACGATCTCGCCGTCCACCTTGACCAGCAGGTTCTTCAGGGTGGCGGAGGCCGGGACGCCGAGCTTGGCGGCCAGGGTCTCGATGGTGGGGGTGTCGGGGGTGTCGATGTTCTCGGCGGGCGGTACGGCCGAGCCGTCGACCGGCCGCAGCTCATAGGTGATCGCCTCGGTGTTGGCGGCGAACGCGCAGTTGGGGCAGTCCGCGAAGAGGTCCTCGCCGGCCTCGGAGGGGGCGAGGAACTCCTCCGACTTTGAGCCGCCCATCGCCCCGGCGGTGGCCGCGCAGATCCGGTAGTCGAGCCCCAGCCGCTCGAACACCTTCTGGTAGGCGGCCCGGTGCAGCCCGTACGACTCGGTCAGGCCCTCGTCGGTGAGGTCGAAGGAGTAGGAGTCCTTCATCAGGAACTCCCGGCCGCGCAGGATCCCGGCCCGGGGGCGGGCCTCGTCGCGGAACTTGGTCTGGATCTGGTAGAGGATCACCGGCAGGTCCTTGTACGAGGACGCCTGGTCCTTCACGAGCAAGGTGAAGATCTCCTCGTGGGTGGGGCCGAGGAGGTAGTCGCCGCCCTTGCGGTCGTTGAGGCGGAAGAGTTCGGCGCCGTACTCGTCCCAGCGGCCGGTGGCCTCGTAGGGCTCGCGCGGGAGGAGGGCGGGGAGCAGCACCTCCTGGGCGCCGATCGCGTCCATCTCCTCACGGACGATCCGCTCGACATTGGCGAGGACCTTCTTGCCCAGCGGCAGCCAGGACCAGATGCCGGCGGCGGTCCGGCGGACGTATCCGGCGCGGACGAGGAGTTTGTGGCTGAGGACCTCGGCGTCCGCCGGGTCGTCGCGCAGGGTCTTCGCCAACAACTGGGACATGCGCTGGACCGGTGCGTTCGCCATCGTTCTCGTACTCCTGCCAGGAAAGGGTGATGGCTAGGAGGTTAGCCGGGGGGCGGGGGCCGGTGGAAATCCGTTATCGGGGCAGCGGGAGCGGGGCTCCCATGACCGCGTAGGGCTTGGGAGCGCTGGGGAAGTGGACCCGGCGGGCCAGGTCCACATAGCCGAGGGAGCGGTACAGACCGCGGGCCGGGCTGTCGGTGTCGATGGCGGAGAGGATCGACCGGGGTTCGGCGGCGGTGTCGGTGATGGTGGTGATCAGGGCGCGGCCGATGCCGTGGTTCTGGTGGGCCGGGTGGACATGGAGTTCGGTGATCACGAAGGAGCCGTCCAGCCAGTGGGTGTTGTCCTGGGCGCGGAGGTAGGGCTCGACGACGGTGGACCACCAGTGGGCGCGGTCGTTGGGCATCCCGTACACGAAGCCGGCCAGTTGTCCGGCGACGGTGGCGCCGTAGGCGCGGGCGCCGGGGTAGGTCATGTGGCGCAGCACGATCTGGCGGCGGACCGCGACCTCCTCGGGGCTCAGCCCGAAGGCCAGGGCCTGGACGGCGAGGGCCTCGTCCACGTGGGCGGACATGTCCAAGGGGCCGATGACGGGGTCCATGGCGGGAGCGTACAGGGGGGTGTGGGGGGCGGGGGGCGCGCGGTGGGGGTGGGGTGCGGGCCGGGTGGGGGTGGGCGCGCGCGGGGTGGGGTGGGGTGGTCAGAAGAGGACGCTCATGAACGCGCCGACCTCGCGGAAGCCGACCCGGGTGTAGGTGCGGCGGGCGGCGGTGTTGTAGTCGTTGACATAGAGGCTGACCACGGGGGCCACATCGGCGAGGGCGTACTTCAGGACGGCGGCCATGCCGGGGGCGGCCAGGCCCCGGCCCCGGTACTCGGGGGCCACCCAGACGCCCTGGATCTGGCAGGCGCGGTCGGTGGCGGCGCCGATCTCCGCCTTGAAGACGACCCTGCCCGTCTCGTCGATCCGGGCGAAGGAGCGGCCGGAGCCGACGAGTTCGGCGACCCTCGCCTGGTAGAGCAGTCCGCCGTCGCCGGCCATCGGGGAGACGCCGACCTCCTCGGTGAACATCGCCACGCAGGCCGGCATGATCGTCTCCATCTCGTCCTTGCGGACGCGGCGGACATAGGGGTCCGGGGCGATGTCGGCGGGCAGGTGGTCGGTGACCATGAGGGGCTGCTGGGCGCGGACCTCGCGGGGCGGGCCCCAGTGGGGTTCCAGGAGCCGCCACAGGGCGGTGGTGGGTTCGGCGGGGCCGACGATCGAGGAGCAGCGGCGGCCCGCCCGGCGGGCCCGGTCGGCGAAGGCGCGCACGGCGCGGGGGGTGGCGCAGATGGGGACGAGGTTGGCGCCCGCGTAGCAGAGGGAGGTCAGCATGCCGTCCTCGTACCAGCCCCACATCTCGCCGCCCAGGCGCCAGGGGTCGAGGCCGGCGATCTGGACGCGGGAGGTGACGAAGGCGTTCGCCACCGGCTCGCGGTGCAGGACGGCGAGCGCGGCGTCCAGGTCGCTCGGTTCGAGGACCCGGGAGGTGGTCTGGGTCAGCACGGGCGGGGCCTCACGGGGTGGGTTCTGCTGATCTCCGCACTGTACCTGCGGTTGCTTTGTGGTGCCGCCCCGCTGGGGGTTGTAGGGCGAGGTTGGCTGTGGCGCCTCGTGTGGGGGGCTTGAAGGGGGGCTTGCGGGTGCGGGTTGTGGGGGGTGGTTGCGCAGTTCCCCGCGCCCCTGGGGGGTGGGTGGGGTGCGGGGTGGGGTGGAGAGTGCGGGTTGTGGGGGGGTGCGCAGTTTCCCGCGCCACTGGAGGCAGTGGTCGGATGAAGGCTTTGGGTCAGCCGGCTACTGAGATGGTGGGCTCGCCTGATTCCGTGCCTGCGGCTTCCATCTGTTCGGCCAGTTTCATGGCTTCCTCGATGAGGGTCTCCACGATCTTGGACTCGGGGACGGTCTTGATGACCTCGCCCTTGACGAAGATCTGGCCCTTGCCGTTGCCGGAGGCGACGCCGAGGTCGGCCTCGCGGGCCTCGCCGGGGCCGTTGACGACACAGCCCATGACGGCGACGCGGAGGGGGACCTCCATGCCGGTCAGGCCCGCGGTGACTTCCTCGGCCAGCTTGTAGACATCGACCTGGGCGCGACCGCAGGAGGGGCAGGAGACGATCTCCAGGCCGCGCTGCCGGAGGTTGAGGGACTCCAGGATCTGGTTGCCGACCTTGACCTCCTCGACCGGGGGCGCGGAGAGGGAGACCCGGATGGTGTCGCCGATGCCCTGGGAGAGCAGGGCGCCGAAGGCGACGGCCGACTTGATGGTGCCCTGGAAGGCGGGGCCGGCCTCGGTGACGCCGAGGTGGAGGGGGTAGTCGCACTGGGCGGCGAGCTGCTTGTACGCCTCGACCATGACGACCGGGTCGTTGTGCTTGACCGAGATCTTGATGTCCCGGAAGCCGTGCTCCTCGAAGAGTGACGCCTCCCAGAGGGCGGATTCGACCAGGGCCTCGGGGGTGGCCCTGCCGTACTTCTGGAGCAGGCGGCGGTCCAGGGAGCCCGCGTTCACGCCGATGCGGATGGGCGTGCCGTGGTCCTTGGCGGCGCGGGCGATCTCCTTGACCTTGTCGTCGAACTGCTTGATGTTGCCCGGGTTGACCCGGACCGCGGCGCAGCCCGCCTCGATGGCGGCGAAGACGTACTTGGGCTGGAAGTGGATGTCCGCGATGACGGGGATCTGCGACTTGCGGGCGATCGTGGACAGCGCGTCGGCGTCGTCCTGGGTGGGGCAGGCGACCCGGACGATCTGGCAGCCGGAGGCGGTCAGCTCGGCGATCTGCTGGAGCGTGGCGCCGATGTCCGAGGTGCGGGTGGTGGTCATGGACTGCACGGAGACGGGGGCGTCGCCGCCGACGGCGACGGTGCCGACCTGGATCTGCCGGCTCTGGCGGCGCTCGGCGATCTTGAGCGGAACGGTCGGCATGCCGAGAGAAATCGCAGTCATCTGCTGTGCAACCCCAAGTCGTGGATCAAGGTCCGGCCCCGAGAAGCGGCGGGCTCCGGCCTTCGAGATTACGGTACGGGCCCCGCGCCGGGCACATTCATCGGGTAAACCCGGCCCACGACGGGCGGCCGGACACCCGTTCGGGTTCCGGCCTCCGTGAACGCGGGGTGGCTAGGAGATTCTGACCGGGTTGACCACGTCCGCGATCAGGACCAGGACCGTGAAGCAGATAAAGATTCCGGCCACCACATAGGCCACCGGCATCAGCTTCGCCACATCGAACGGGCCCGGGTCCGGGCGGCGCAGCAGCCGGGCCAGATGGCGGCGCAGCGACTCCCACAGCGCGCCCGCGACATGCCCGCCGTCGAGCGGGAGCAGCGGGAGCATGTTGAAGAGGAAGAGGGAGAGGTTGAAGCCCGCGACCAGCATCAGGGCCATGGCGAGCTGCTGGGTGGGCGGGATGTCCAGGGTGAAGATCTCGCCGCCGACGCGGGCCGCGCCGACCACGCCCATCGGGGAGTCCGCCTCGCGCTCGCCGTCGCCGAACGCGGCGTCCCACAGGGCCGGGATCTTGGACGGGAGGGCGGCGAGGGAGTCCACGGCGTCACCGACGCGGTCGCCCATCCAGACCACCGAGTCGCCGAAGTCCTGGCGGACGATGCCGGTGGCGGCGCTGAAGCCGAGGAAACCGGCGCTGACGTACTCGCCCTGGACGATCTGGCCGCTGGAGTCCTTCCGGGCGACCTGGTTGGTGGCGATGGTGGCGTGGAGCGTGACGTCCCGGCCGTCGCGGTCGACGACGATC
Organism: Streptomyces sp. NPDC004610; assembly: GCF_040609715.1. Taxonomy (NCBI): domain Bacteria; kingdom Bacillati; phylum Actinomycetota; class Actinomycetes; order Kitasatosporales; family Streptomycetaceae; genus Streptomyces; species Streptomyces sp. NPDC004610. Next base: position 13,155 of record NZ_JBEXLA010000024.1, read on the forward strand.
GGGATCTCCTTGCCGGGGTTGGCGCGGATCAGGTCCGAGAGTTCGTTCCAGTCGTCGGTGCGGACGCCGTCGAAGGAGACGATCTTGTCGCCCGCCTTCAGTCCGGCGGCGGCGGCCGGGGCGGGCCGGTCGGAGTCACGGCAGGTGTCGCGGTTCTCGCTCTGCGCGATGACGCACTGGGAGACCGAGGAGACGGTGGTGGTCTGCTGGGAGATGCCGAAGCCCATCAGGACGGTGAGGAAGAGCGCCACCGCCAGGATCAGGTTCATGAAGGGGCCCGCGAACATCACGATGACCCGCTTCCACGGCTTGCGCGTGTAGAAGAGGCGGGTCTCGTCGCCCGGCTTCAGCTCCTCGAAGGCGGCCGAGCGGGCGTCCTCGATCATGCCGCGCCACGGGGAGGTGGAGCGGGCCTCGATCCTGCCGTCCGGGCCGGGCGGGAACATGCCGATCATGCGGATGTAGCCGCCGAGGGGGATGGCCTTGATGCCGTACTCGGTCTCGCCTCGGCGGCGGGACCAGATGGTCGGGCCGAAGCCGACCATGTACTGCGGCACCCGGATGCCGAAGAACTTGGCGGTGGACAGATGCCCCAGCTCGTGCCAGGCGATCGAGATCAGCAGGCCGACCGCGAACACGACTATGCCGAGGATCATCATCAGGGTCGTCATGCACGGGCCTCCGCGGTGGCTTTCTGTGCCGTCTGTGCCGTCAGTTCCCGGGAACGGGCGCGTGCCCAGGTCTCCGCTTCGAGGACGTCCGACACGGTCAGCGAAGTTCCCGACACCGGGGTTCCGTGTTCCTCGACCACCCGGGTGACGGTGTCCATGATGCCGTTGAAGGGCAGCGCGCCCCGGCGGAACGCCTCGACGCACTCCTCGTTGGCGGCATTGAACACCGCCGGAGCGGTGCCCGCGAGCGTACCGACGTGCCGGGCGAGGCCCACCGAGGGGAACGCCTCGGTGTCGAGCGGGAAGAACTCCCAGGTGGACGCCTTGGTCCAGTCGAAGGCCGGGGCCGCGTCCGGCACCCGTTCGGGCCAGCCCAGACCGATGGCGATCGGACCGCGCATATCGGGCGGCGTCGCCTGGGCGAGGGTGGAACCATCGGTGAACTCGACCATCGAGTGGACATACGACTGCGGATGCACGACCACCTCGATGCGGTCGAAGGGGATGTCGTAGAGCAGGTGCGCCTCGATGACCTCCAGGCCCTTGTTGACCAGGGTCGCGGAGTTGATGGTGATCACCGGTCCCATGGCCCAGGTGGGGTGGGCGAGGGCGTCGGCGACGGTGACCTCGGCCAGCTCCGCCCTGGTCCGGCCGCGGAAGGGGCCGCCGGAGGCGGTGACGACGAGTTTGCGGACATCGGCGCGGGTGCCGGCGGCGAGCGCCTGGAAGAGCGCCGCGTGCTCGGAGTCCACCGGGATGATCTGGCCGGGCCGGGCCAGCGCCTTGACCAGCGGGCCGCCGACGATGAGCGACTCCTTGTTGGCGAGCGCGAGGGTGCGGCCCGCCGCCAGGGCGGCGAGGGTCGGCGCGAGTCCGATGGAGCCGGTGATGCCGTTGAGCACCGTGTGGCAGTCGGAGGCGGCGAGCTCGGTGGCCGCGTCCGGTCCGGCGAGGATCTCGGGCTGCGGCTCCCCGGGCCCGTAGCGGGCGCTCAGGGCGGCCCGCAGGGCCGGTACGGCGTCCGGGAGGGCGACCGCGACGGTCCGGGCGCCGGTGCGGTGGGCCTGCTCGGCGAGCAGCTCGGCGCGGCTGCCGTTGGCGGAGAGCGCGGTGACCCGGAAGCGGTCGGGGTTGCGCAGTACGAGGTCGATGGCCTGGGTGCCGATCGAGCCGGTGGAGCCGAGGATCGCCACGTCCTTGGGGCCGGTTCCCGCGACGGGGTCGTAGACGAGGTGCGGGTCGGCGAGGGGGCGGGCTGGACTGTCGCTCATCCCCCCATTCTTGCCGCATCGGCGGCCCACCCGGACAGGGTGTCCCCCCGGGAAGCGGTGCGATACGGCACCTGCCCGGAAATCACGCATTGTGAAGTAGCGGTGAAGATCGTGTGATACGACTTCTGTTCCGCGGGCCGGTGGACCGATGTCCGGCTCCGCGCTTTTCCTGGACGACATCCTTGGGGGGATCTCTCCATGCGCATACGCGCCGCTCTGACCATGCCCGCGCTCGCCCTCACGGGCGCGGCCGTCCTCACCGGCACTCTGCTCACCAGTCCGGCGCAGGCGGCCGGCGGGGTGGTGCTGAACCGGGTCTGGTTCGACAGCCCCGGTTCCGACAACGGCTCCAACTCCAGCCTCAACGGGGAGTGGGCGGAGATCAAGAACACCAGCCGCTCGGCGATCTCGCTGAAGGGGTGGGTGCTGAAGGACAAGTCCAACCACAAGTACGTCTTCGCCAACATCAAGATCGGGGCGGGGAAGACGATGAAGATCCGGACGGGGTCGGGGAACGACACGTCCACGAACAAGTACCAGGACCGTGGGTGGTACGTGTGGAACAACACGAGTGATACGGCGACGCTGACCAAGGCCAATGGGTCCAAGGTGGATTCTTGTTCTTGGACCACGAGGGATGCCAGCGACAAGAAGTGCTGATCGGTTCTGTCTCGGATTCGGGTGCGGGTCGGTGGGGGGCTGGTCGCGCAGTTCCTCGCGCCCCTAAAGATGCCCGCTAGGGGATTTTGCGGTGGACGTTCGTCGCCGTGGATGGGCCCGGGGGCGCGTCCGCGATCCAGGGGCCGTTTCCTGATGGGTCTGTGATTCCCGCCTCCAGCCACTCGTACGTGCCGGCCAGGACCGCTTTCACCACCTTGCGGTCCTGGTCGTCCGTGTTGGTCCACAGGCGGGTGAAGAGTTCCTCCACGCGGATGCGGGACTGGCGGCAGAAGGTGTCGGCCAGTTGGTACGCCGCCGGGCCGTGGTCGCCCTGGCGGCGCAGGAGTTCGGCGCGGACGCAGGCCGCGCTCATCGCGAAGAGTTCGGCGCCGATGTCCACGATCCGGCCCAGGAAGCCCTGCTTGGTCTCCATCCGGCCCTGCCAGCGGGACATGGCGTAGAACGTGGAGCGGGCCAGTCTGCGGGAGGTGCGTTCGACGAAGCGGAGGTGGCCGGAGAGGTCGATGCCGTGCTTGAACTCACCGTAGGACGTGGGGAGTTGGCCCGGTCCGGCGATCAGTTTCGGGAGCCACTTGGCGTAGAAGGCGCCCGCGTGCGCGCCCGCCCTCGCCTTGTCCTGGAGGGACTTGTCGGGGTCGATCAGATCGCCGGCCACGGAGAGGTGGGCGTCCACCGCCTCGCGGGCGATGAGGAGGTGCATGATCTCCGTGGAGCCCTCGAAGATGCGGTTGATGCGCAGGTCGCGCAGCATCTGCTCGGCGGGGACGGCCCGTTCGCCGCGGGCCTTGAGGGACTCGGCGGTCTCGAAGCCCCGGCCGCCGCGGATCTGGACCAGTTCATCGGCCATCAGACAGGCCATCTCGGAGCCGTAGAGCTTGGCGAGGGCGGCTTCGATACGGATGTCGTTGCGGTCCTCGTCGGCCAGCTGGGAGGACAGGTCGACGACCGCCTCCAGGGCGAAGGTGGTGGCCGCGATAAAGCTGATCTTGGAGCCGACGGCCTCGTGGAGGGCGACCGGCTTGCCCCACTGCTCCCGCGCCGCCGACCATTCACGGGCGATTTTCAGACACCATTTGCCCGCCCCGACACACATCGCGGGCAGCGAGAGACGGCCGGTGTTGAGGGTCGTGAGGGCGATCTTGAGGCCGGCGCCCTCGGGGCCGATCCGGTTCGCCGCCGGGACCCTGACCTGGTGGAAGCGGGTGACACCGTTCTCGATGCCGCGCAGGCCCATGAAGGCGTTGCGGTGCTCGACGGTGATGCCGGGTGAGTCGGCCTCCACGACGAAGGCGGTGATCCCGCCCCTGGGTCCGTCCGGCGTCGCCGGTACCCGGGCCATGACGACCAGGAGGTCGGCGATCACTCCGTTGGTGGTCCAGAGTTTCACGCCGTCCAGGACGTAGTCGTCGCCGTCCGGGACGGCGGTGGTGGCCAGCCTGGCCGGGTCGGAGCCGACATCGGGCTCGGTCAGCAGGAACGCCGAGATGGCGCTGCGGGCGCAGCGCGGCAGGAAGGCGTCCTTCTGCTCCTCGGTGCCGAACAGCTTCAGCGGCTGCGGTACGCCGATCGACTGATGGGCGGAGAGCAGGGCGCCCAGCGCCGGGCTGGTGGAGCCGACCAGGGCGAGGGCCTTGTTGTAGTACACCTGGGTGAGGCCCAGGCCGCCGTACTTCGTGTCGATCTTCATGCCGAGCGCGCCGAGTTCCTTGAGGCCGGTGACGACCTCGTCGGGGATGCGGGCCTCGCGTTCGATCAGCGCCGGGTCGACGCGGTGTTCGCAGAAGTCGCGGAGCGCGGTGAGGAAGGCTTCGCCGCGGGCGGTGTCCTCCCGGGCGGGGAGGGGGTGGGGGTGGATCAGGTCGAGGCGGAAGCGGCCGAGGAAGAGTTCCCTGGCGAAGCTGGGCCGGTGCCAGTCCCGTTCCCGGGCGGCCTCCGCGACTCGGCGGGCCTCGCGTTCGGAGACGCTGGGCTGGGTGGGGGCTGCGGACATGACGCTCACCTCGCCGCGGATCGGGATCTGAGGGCCCTGCGGTTACCGACGGGTGCTACCCGTTCGTATCTACCGGAATCCGGGGGCGGCGACCACCCCACGCGCGGCCGTTCGGCCGTCCGGGGGGCGCGCATCGGGGGTGCGGACGGGGGCGTGCGGAGGGGGTGCGTGCGGGGTGTGCGGGCGGGGTGTGCGGGTACGGCCGGAGCCCCCGCACAGTGGGCTCCGGCCGTGGGGTGCGTCCTGGGCTCAGAGGGCCAGGCCGGTGAGGACGAGGACGCGCTCGTAGGTGTAGTCGTCCATCGCGTAGCGCACGCCCTCGCGGCCGACGCCGGAGAGCTTGGCGCCGCCGTACGGCATCTGGTCGGCGCGGTAGGACGGGACATCGCCGATGATCACGCCGCCGACCTCCAGGGCGCGGTGGGCGCGGAACGCGGTCTGGACGTCATGGGTGAAGACGCCGGCCTGGAGGCCGTACTTGGAGGAGTTGACCGCCGCGAAGGCCGCCGTCTCGCCGTCGACCTTCTGGACCGTGAGGACCGGGCCGAAGATCTCCTCGCAGGCGAGGGTGGCGTCCGCGGGGACATCGGTGAGGACGGTCGGGGCGTAGGCGGCGGCGTCGCGCTTGCCGCCGGTGAGCAGGCGCGCGCCCTTCTCTACGGCCTCGTCGACCCAGGACTCGACGCGCCGGGCGGCGTCCTCGCTGACCAGCGGGCCGACATCGGTGGAGGCGTCGGAGGGGTCGCCGGTGACCTGGGCCTCGACGGCGGCGACGATCCTCGGGAGCAGGCGGTCGTAGACGGCGGCGTCGGCGATCACCCGCTGCACGGAGATGCAGGACTGGCCGCCCTGGTAGTTGGAGAAGGTCGCGATACGGGTCGCGGCCCAGTCGAGGTCGGCGTCGGAGGCGTAGTCGGCGAGGACCACGGCGGCGCCGTTGCCGCCCAGTTCCAGGGTGCAGTGCTTGCGGGGCACCGAGTCCATGATCGCGTAGCCGACCTTCTCGGAGCCGGTGAAGGAGATCACGGGCAGGCGCTCGTCCTGGACCAGGGCGGGCATCCGGTCGTTCGGCACCGGGAGGATGCTCCAAGAGCCTGCCGGGAGGTCGGTCTCGGCGAGGAGTTCGCCCAGGATCAGGCCGGAGAGTGGGGTGGCCGGGGCCGGCTTGAGGATGATCGGGACGCCCGCGGCGATGGCGGGGGCGATCTTGTGGGCGCAGAGGTTGAGCGGGAAGTTGAAGGGCGCGATGCCGAGGACGACGCCCTTGGGGAAGCGGCGGGTCAGGGCGAGGCGGCCCTGACCTCCGGCGTCGGTGTCCAGGCGTTGGGCGTCTCCGCCGTTGAAGCGGCGGGCCTCCTCGGCGGCGAACCGGAAGACGGAGACGGCGCGGCCGACCTCTCCGCGGGCCCACTTGATCGGCTTGCCGTTCTCGGCGGAGATCAGCTGGGCGATCTCCTCGGTGCGGGACGCGAGGCCGCGGCTGACGTGGTCCAGGGCGGCGGCGCGGGTGTGGGCGGGGGTCGCGGCGAAGTCCTCGCGGACGGCGTGGGCGGCTGCGACGGCCTCTTCGATCTGGGGGTCGGTGGGGATGCTGACGGTGCCGACCGGGCGGTTGTCCCACGGGGAGGTGACGGGGAAGGTGGCGTCGCCGGTGGCCTTGCGGCCGGCCAGCCAGAAGGGGGTGGTGGGGGTGGTCATGGGTGTGCTGGCCTCTCCGTGGGTGTGCGGTGGGGTTCCACGGTAGGGGTGGGGTGGGGGGTGGGGGGGTGGACGTTGTGGAGTGGTGGGGGGTGGGGGTTTGCCTGATTGTCGTATGAAGGTGGTGGGGATGGATGTGGGGGTGGGGGAGGTGGGGGGGGGTGGGGGGTGGGGAGGGCCGGTGGGTGGGTGCGGGTGCGTGGGGGCTGGTCGCGCAGTTCCCCGCGCCCCTAAAAGCCTTGGACCGCGCGTCGCCCGGAAAGAGCCCGGCAGGCCCGCTGAAAAGCCTTGAACCCGCGCGTCGCTTCGAAGGTGCCCGGCGGGCCCGCTGAAAAGCCTTGAACCCGCGCCTTGCTTCGACGGTGCCCGGGGTTCCCGTTGAAAGCCCTGGAGCGCGCGGGCGGTCATTGGGGGTCCGGGGGTGTTGCCTTCAGGGCCAGCCATAGCTCCATGCGGACGTCCGGGTCGTCCAGGGAGCGGGTGAGGATTTCTTCTACTCGGCGCATCCGGTAGCGGAGCGTATGGCGGTGGACGCCCAGGTCAGCAGCCGCCGCGTCCCACTGGCCGTGGTGGGAGAGCCAGGCGCGGAGGGAGGCGACCAGGTCGCCCCGGCCGGTCGCGTCGTGGTCGTGGAGGGGGCGGAGCAGACCGTCGGCGAAGGCGCGGACGGCGTCGTCGGCGAGGAGGGGGAGGACCGAGCCGGCGGCCAGCCGGTCGTGCTCGACCAGGGGACGGCCCCGGCGGCGGGCCACGGACAGGGCCTGCTCGGCCTGCTTGTAGGCGGCGGGGACGGTGATCGGGCCCGCGGGGGCGGAGAGGCCGATCGGGGTGAGGGCGTCGTCGTCGGGGCCCGGTTCCCGGTCCGCGCACGCGGCCGTCGCCGCTCCCCCGTCCGCCGCCAGCACGACCAGGCGGTCGCCGTCGGGGACCACGAGGATCGACTCCCCGGCGCGGGCCGCCGCCGACTCCAGGAGTTCGGGGAGGGCGTCGTGGGCCGCCGGGCCCTCCGCGAGGAGCAGTCGGAAGGGGGCGTCGAGGAGGGAGCCGTAGAGGTCGCCCGCGACGGTGCGGGCGTGCTCGGGTTCGCCGGCGAGGAGCATGCGCAGGACCGCCGTGCCGATGCGCTGTTCCGCGGCGTGCAGGGAGCGGGAGCGCTCCGTGGTGAGGGTGAGGAGGGCGATGGCGGAGTGCAGGGCGTAGCGCTCGGCGGTGCCGAGGGCGCTCGCGGTGCCGACGGCGAGGGCGGAGCGGGGGCGGCGGCCGGTGCCGAGGGAGTGGAGTTCGACGCGGTCGTCGTGGTCGGGGCCGCCGACGACGACGCTGGCGGGGGGCGGGCGGTCGCGCAGCTTCTCGACGTCCGCCGTCAGCCGGGCCGCCCGGCGGGCCGCCCACTCCGGGGCCGCGGCGACGAGGCCGCCCGAGGCGTCGTAGAGCGCGGCCCAGCCGTCGAGCTGGGCGGCGAGTGCGGTGAGCAGCCCTTCGGGGCCGTCGGTCAGGGCCTGCCGGGTCAGTTCGCGCTGGGCGGCGAACCCGGCCGTGACCGCCCGGTACTGGTCGGCGGCGATGGCGGCGGAGACGGCCTTGGTGATCGCCAGGAAGGGCGTGCGGCGGGGCACCTCAAGGAGCGGGAGGCCCTCGCGCTCGGCCGCGTCGAGGAGGGCGGCGGGGAGATCGTCGTAATTGACGCCGATCGCGAAGCCGAGGCCGACCACGCCCGCATCCACCAGGCGGCGGACATAGCGGGTCATCGCCTCCGGGTTCTCCGCGTCCAGGGTGAGCGCGGTGGTCAGCAGCAGCTCACCGCCCTCCATGTACGGCACGGGGTCGGTCAGCTCGCTGACATGGGCCCAGCGCACGGGGACATCCAGCCGGTCCTGGCCCGCCCGCACGGTCAGCCGGAGCGCGGAGTGGTGGACGAGTGAGGCGAGCGTGGGCGGCATACGGGCCTGGGCCTTCGGATCGGTCGGCCACGGTCGGCCGCCGGGGGGCGGTTCCGGCGGCCGACTGCGGATTGGACGTCCTGTATGAACGGTCTTCTTCGATTCTGCCGCATTGGCCGGTCGGGTGGGGGGTGGCTAGGACCCCAGTTCCAGCAGGGCCGGGGGGGCGTGGTCGCCGCGGGCGTCGGTGAGGGAGAGGACCGCGTGGCCGGGGGGCAGATCGTGGGCGAGCTGGGAGGCGGACCAGCGTTCGCGCTCGACCTGGCGGACGGTGACCGCGTCGGTGGTGACCGCCTTGCCGGTGACCAGTTTGCGCAGGGCGTGGATGGCCCGGGTCATGGGCTGGTCGGCGAAGACGGTGTGCTTCGCGACCTCCCGGGTCTCCACCCACTCGGTGCCCCACGCCTGCGCGAACCGGCCGCCGTCCCAGGTGGTCACCCCGGAGAACGCCATCCGGCAGCCGACGGCCGCGAACAGCGGGCCGTGCAGCGCCTCCGGTACGTCGCCGACGGTACGCAGCGCCAGGACCGCCCCGGCGTTCTGCGACCGCAGCCGCTGGACGCGGCGCAGCGACTCGGCGGTGATCGTGCCGGTGGCGTCGTCCAGGACCAGCGCGGCGAAGTGCGGGCGCCGCCCGGCGTCCCGGACGACGGCGGTGAACTGGGCCAGGATCAGCCGGGTGAGCAGCCGGGACGCCTCCTCATGGCCGTGCGCGGGCAGATCGATGCGGACGCGGAGGGGGTGGTGGGCGATGGCCCGCAGGGAGAACGGGCGGGGAGCGGAGGCGGTGCCGGGGGCGGTTCCCGTGCCGGTGAAGAAGTCGGCGAAGGCGGGGCGGTCCAGGAGGGCCAGCCGGTCGGCGAGGGCGGGGCCGGTGTCGGCGGTGGTGCCGCGCTGGCGGAGCCGGGCCTCCAGTTCGCGCCGCATCACGGTGTGCCGCTCGCCGGTGAGGGCGTCCCGCAGGGCGGTCAGCGCGGCCGGTTCGCCCTCCAGCAGGGCGCGCAGCACCGGCAGTGGCGGGAAGCGGCCGTGCACCGCGCGGTAGGGGCCGAGGAGCTGGGCGAGGGCGGTGGCGGCGCTCTGGTTGCCGATCTGCTCGACATCCCCGATCAGCGCCTCGGCGAGGATCGCGGCGGCCTCGTCGGGGTCGCCGGTCTCGGCGTAGGGGTCCAGGTCGTGCGCGGAGGCGGGGTCGCCGACGCGGATGACGACGTCGTAGGCGCTGTCGGGGCCGAGGGGGGTGCCCGCGGCGGTGACGGCGACGACCGAGGCGCCGCCGGTGAGCGCGGTGAGGGCGAGGGACTCGACGACCGGGGCGATCAGCCGCCGGGTCTTGCCCGCGCCGGACGGGCCGATGGCCAGCAGGGAGGTGGCCAGCACCGCCGGGCCGAGGGCGGCGCCCGCGCCCCGGTAGGCGGCCGGGACCCGGTCGCCGGTGGTCCAGCGGCCGATGCGGACCTGCTCGGCGAGGGGGTCGTGCGCGGTGGTGCGGGCGGGCAGGTCGCGGGCGCCGGAGGGGTGGACCCAGGCGGCGGCGCCCTGGCGCAGCACGGTGTCGGTGAAGGCGGCGAGGCGGGTGGCGTCGTGCCGGGCGTCGCGCCAGGCGCGGTCGACGCGGGCGCAGTCGACGTCGTTCATCCGGCCGGTGAGCACCTCGGCGGTGAGCAGGTCGGCGGCCTGGTGCCCGCCGGCCTCGCGCAGCGCGGGCCACTGCGAGCGGGGCGGCTCGGCGGGTCCGGCGACCGGGCGCGTCCGCCGGTCGCGGCGGGCGTCGAGCAGGGCGCGGGCGTAGGGCAGCCAGCCGCCGATCCGGGCGAAGGGGATCAGCACGAGCAGGGTGATCAGCCCGTACACCGAGTCGACGAAGAGCTGGGAGGTGAACAGGTCGTAGCCGCCGGAGATGAGCACGACCAGCGAGAACAGGGGGGCGACGATGGGCAGCGCGGCCCAGCCGACGCCGGGGAAGGCGTCCGGGAAGACCAGGCTCAGCACGGCCAGGGCGGCCAGCAGGGCGAGCAGCGCGCGGGCGGGCTGCGGGCGGCGGCCCAGGTAGTGGCGGACGACCTCGGGCCAGCTGCCGAGGCGGCCCATGGCGTAGACGAGGGCGGCGAAGAAGACGCCGTCGTAGACCACCCGGGCCTCGGCGCCCTCCATGCCCCGGGGGGAGGCGAGGGTGCCGCCCCACCACCAGTCGTCCGGGGTGACCAGGCGCAGCGGGGCGAACTGGTAGGGGATGCCGCCCTGCCGCCACAGCGACCAGAGGAGCAGCCCGACGACGAGCGGGATCAGCAGTCCGACAACGGTGATCGGCGCGAGCCGCTCGGCCGCCCCGTCCCCCTCGGACGGCCGGTACCCGAGCCGCCAGACGCCGGGGCGGGCGGCGGGCCGGGGGGTGTCCAGCCACCCGGCGACGGGGGCGGGTCCCGGCGGGGTGCCGGGGCGGGGCGGGGTGCCGTACGGGGCGGTGGGGGCGCCGGGCGGGAGGAGGTGGGGGTCGGTCCGCGGCCGGGGCGGAATCACGGGTCCCGGGCGAGGGGCGTCCACCGGGCCCCCGGGACCGGCGCCCTGGGCATCCGGTGGTGCCGCCGGGCGCGGTACGGGGTCGGCGTGCGTGCCCCGGGCGTCCTGCGTCCCGTCGCTGTCCATCGTTCTGCCCCCTGACCAGCCGCTCCCAGCGGTTCCGTGCACCATCGGCGAGTCAATCTAACGCGCCCGCAAGGGGAGTTCACCGCATACCCGGCCGGGTCCGGCCACGCGTCCCGGACGGCTCCCGGTCCCGGGTATGTCCACGGCGGACAACGCGGCTCGCCGAAAACGCCCACATGGAGCATGCCCACCCCCCGCTCCCCCACCTAGCCTGCGAGAAACAGCACCCGGGCGTCGTCCGAGCGGCACACCATCACCGCCGGTCCGCACGACGACCACGGACCCCGGCACCACCGCAGACCCCGGCACCACCGCAGAACCCAGTACCACCGACCCCGGCACCACCGCAGACCCCCGCACCACCCCAGGCCACCGCACCACCCCAGGCCACCGCACACCCGGAGGCCACCGCACACCACCGCACGACCGCAGACCCCCGCACCACCGCAGGCCACCGCACACCCGGAGGCCGCCGCACACCACCGCACGATCACAGGGAGCCCCCCATGACCGCAGTCCCGCAGGAGCGCCGCGTCGTCACCGCCATTCCCGGCCCGAAGTCGCAGGAGCTCCAGGCCCGCCGTACCGCCGTGGTGGCGCAGGGTGTCGGCTCCGTGCTGCCGGTGTTCACCGCGCGCGCGGGCGGCGGGATCATCGAGGACGTCGACGGCAACCGGCTGATCGACTTCGGTTCCGGGATCGCGGTGACCTCGGTCGGCGCCTCCGCCGAGGCCGTCGTACGCCGGGCCTCGGCCCAGCTCGCCGACTTCACCCACACCTGTTTCATGGTCACGCCCTACGAGGGGTACGTGGAGGTCGCCGAGGCGCTCGCCGAGCTGACGCCGGGCGACCACGCCAAGAAGACCGCGCTGTTCAACTCGGGCGCCGAGGCCGTGGAGAACGCGGTGAAGATCGCCCGCGCCCACACCAAGCGGCAGGCGGTGGTGGTCTTCGACCACGGCTACCACGGCCGGACCAACCTCACCATGGCGCTGACCGCCAAGAACATGCCCTACAAGCACGGCTTCGGCCCGTTCGCGCCCGAGGTGTACCGGGTGCCGGTGGCCTACGGCTACCGCTGGCCGACCGGTGCCGAGAACGCCGGCGCCGAGGCCGCCGCGCAGGCCATCGACGAGATGTCCAAGCAGGTCGGCGCGGACAACATCGCGGCGATCATCATCGAGCCGGTGCTCGGCGAGGGCGGTTTCATCGAGCCTGCCAAGGGCTTCCTCCCGGCGATCGTGCAGTACGCGAACGACAACGGGATCGTCTTCGTCGCCGATGAGATCCAGTCCGGGTTCTGCCGTACCGGCCAGTGGTTCGCGTGCGAGGACGAGGGGATCGTCCCGGATCTGATCACCACTGCCAAGGGCATCGCGGGCGGGCTGCCGCTGGCGGCGGTCACCGGGCGCGCCGAGATCATGGACGCGGCCCACGCGGGCGGCCTCGGCGGCACCTACGGCGGCAACCCGGTGGCCTGCGCGGGCGCGCTCGGCTCCATCGAGACGATGAAGGAGCTGGACCTCAACGCGGCGGCCCGGCACATCGAGTCGGTCATGAAGGGCCGGCTGACCGCCATGGCCGAGAAGTTCGACATCATCGGCGATGTCCGGGGCCGGGGCGCGATGATCGCGATCGAGCTGGTCAAGGACCGCACGACCAAGGAGCCGAACCCGGAGGCGACCGCCGCGCTGGCCAAGGCGTGCCACGCCGAGGGGCTGCTGGTCCTGACCTGTGGCACCTACGGCAATGTGCTGCGCTTCCTGCCGCCGCTGGTCATCGGCGACGAGCTGCTCACCGAGGGCCTGGACATCATCGAGCAGGCGTTCACCCGGATCTGAGCCGTCCGGGGCGCATCCGGGACGTCCGGGACGTCCGGGACGTCCGGGGCATCCGGCGCATCCGGCGCGGTCAGGGCCGCGGCAGAGCGTGTGAAGAGAGTGTGCGGGGAGGATGGCGGGTCGCCGATCGGGGTGTCCTCGCCGGATCCCCTGCCGTAGGTTCGTCGCGGATGAGAGATACACCCGTCCACAGGGGACTGTGGGCGGTATCAGGCCGGGGCTTCCCCCGCTTCGACCTGGTCGTGCCTCGCGCACACACCCGGGGCCCTCGGGCTCCGGATTCTCCTCAGGATCGGACGGTCGCCCGCCCCACACCCCCCGGGGCGTGCGACGATCCGGTCCGGACGGCCGACGCGGTACCGCCACCGCCGCCTGCGTGAGCAGCTCGCGGAGGCCGCCCCGGACGGCACGCCCCCGAAGGGCCGGCGCACTCCCCCCCTTGCGCCGGCCCTTCGGCATGTCCGGGCTGCCAGGGGGTCCAGACCTCTGACGGCCGGAAACCGCTGTCGCCCGCTCCCCCGGCCCGCTCCCCCGCCCATGCCCCGGTCCCCACCCCCTGTGCGCCGCCCGTCCGCCCCTTCCCGGGCGGGTGCCGGGCGCTCGATCCTGTTGGGTTGTGAGCCTGTCGGGCGGTGACCTTGTCGGGAGGGAGACCCAGCGATGTCCATGACGTCTGCGAGTGGCCGCGTCGTCCTGCGTGAGCTGGCGCACCAGGTCGGCGGCAGCTTCGGGGAGGCCGCCGACGCGATGTACGCCCGCCTCACCGACGGGCCGCCGGGCGCGATCGACTGGGGTCCGGCGGACTCGGTCGCGGCGACACCGGACGAGCACACGGCGTGGCGGGCCGCGACCCGGCGCTTCCAGGAGACGGTGGTGGCGGCCGAACGCCGCCGGGCCGCGGCGCAGTACAGCCTGCGCAACCGCTTCCTGCCCGGCGGCGCCCGGCGCCGGACGCTGGCCGCGGCGCACTGCCGCGCGGTGCTGGGCGGCGCGGTACGGGCGTACGGGCCGGTGATCGCGGAGATCGAGCGGCGCCGGGCCGCCGAGCAGGCCGAGCGGCGGCGCCGGCAGCAGGAGCTGAACCGGCGCTGGCGGGAGCGGGCCGAGCGGGACCAGGAGCGGCGCCGGGAGCAGTCCCGGCGCCATCTGGCGGTGGCCGCGCAGCCGGTGTGGGGCTGGACCCTGACCGAGTACGGCGGCTCCCGCGAGGTCTGGGTGTTCCGGTACGACGTCCAGCCCGTGGCCCGGCCCGGTGACCCGGTGGGCGGCTCGCCGGAACCGCTGACGGCGATGGGGCTGGAGCGGCGGCTGAAGGCGCTGGCCCGTCAGGCCCGGCCGGGGCGGCTGGGCTGCCGGTGGGACGAGCGGGCGACGATGCGGGTGGCCCGGGAGTGCACGGTGGGTGAGCTGGCGGGTGACTTCGAGATCTGGTGGGCGGCGGTCACCCACTCGTACTGGGAGTCGCCGTACGAGATCCCGGAGCGGCGGCGGGAGCGGGGGGCGGTGGTGCTGCCCGGCCCCGAGATCAGATTGGAGTGAGTCCATTCTGCGGGCTCCCGAGGGTAGGGTGGGCGGATCCGGGAGCCGTCCGGGGCGAGGAGGAGCCGTGGCCGACCGATCCCCGTGGCCCCCGGCGAGCGGGGCGGTGGCGGTGCGGGCGCCCGAGCGGCTGGGGCGGGTCCGGCTGGCCGACGGGCGGGGGCTCGGCTGGGCCGAGTGGGGGCCGGAGTCGGGGCCGCCGGTGCTGCTGTGCGCCGGGTCGGCGACCGGCCGCCGGCTGGGCCTGGACACGGACGCGGTGACCGCGCTCGGCGTCCGGCTGATCACCGTGGACCGGCCGGGGCTCGGGGTGTCCGAGGCACGCCCCGGGTGGACCCTGACGGACTGGGCGGCGGACCTCGCCGAGTTCGCCCGGCTGCGCGGGGCGCACCGCTTCCGGGCCGCCGTCGGCTACTCGGTCGGCGCCCCCTTCGCGCTGGCCTGCGCCGCCGCCGGGCTGGTGGACCGGGTGGCGGTGGTGTCGGGGACGGACGAGATCGCCCACCCCGCCTTCGACGGCGTCCGCGAACCGGAGGCCGAGTTCCTGGTCCGGCGGGCCGCCGGTGACCCGGAGCGGGCGGAGCGGCTGCTCGCCGAGGCGGCCGATGCCGAGGCGCTGTTCGAGGTGGTCACCGGGGCGCCCGGGGAGCACGACCGGCGGGTCTTCGGCGACCCCGGGTTCCGGCGGGCGTACCGGGAGGCGCTGACGGAGGGCTTTCTCCAGGGGTCGCGGGGGTATGCCCGGGAGACGGTGCTGGCGGCGACGCGCTGGCCGTTCGACCCGGCGGCGCTGCGGGTCCCGGTGCGGCTCTGGTACAGCGCGGGCGACCGGAACCCGTTCCACTCGCCGGATCTCGGGGCGGGTCTCGCCGCGCGGATCCCCGGGGCGCGGCGCGAGGTCCTGGCGGACGCGGGGACGGCACTGCCCTGGACCCGTGCCCGGGAGATCCTCACCGACCTGCTGCGTCCGGTGTGACCTGGGACGCCCTCACATTTGACACAATCAATTTTGTGGGCATCCTTGATCGTGGGTCCGAGGGATTCCGAAGGACCAGGGGGCCGCGTCGAAGTGGGGCACAGGATGGACACGGAACAGCTGGCCGGTGATCTGCTGAGGGGCAAGGGCCTGCGCAGCACCTCCCAGCGGCGCGCGGTGCTGACCGCGCTGCTGGGCAATCCGCACTCCACCGCCTCGGAGATCGAGGGGCGGGTCGGAGTGGGCCGGGCCGCCCCGAGCGGTCTGTCCCGGCAGGGCCTCTACAACGTGCTGGAGGACCTCACCCGGGCGGAGCTGATCCGCTGTATCGAGCCCGCCGGTTCCCCGGCCCGCTACGAGTTGCGCGTCGGCGACAACCACCATCATCTGGTGTGCCGCAGCTGCGGCCGGATCGAGGACGTCGACTGCACGGTCGGCCGGGCGCCCTGTCTGGACCTCGCGGAGGACAAGGGCTTCGCCGTGGACGAGGCCGAGATCACCTGGTGGGGCGTGTGCGGCGACTGCCGCCGCTTCGACGCGGCCACGCGCACCCCCTGAGGACCCGGGCGGCGCTCAGTACGCGCGCTCGGCGGTGTGGCAGGCGTTGCAGACGAAGCGGCGGGCGGCGACCGGTCCGGTCGACAGGCCCATGCCGTTGACCTGGGACACCTGGGCGACCAGCACCCGGGCGTGGTCCTGGCAGGCGGCGAGGCCGCAGCGGGCGCAGACACCGATGGCGGAGGTACCGGTACGGTCCTCAAGGGCGCAGTCGTAGCACGTCATGGTTCAACTCCGGGGTGAGGGACGGCACTTGGCCGGACACGGGGAAGGGGAGGGTCGCCGCTCGACGGTGAGCGCGGCGGGGAGTCCTCGGAAGCGGAGACTCCGGACGAGGAGACTCCGCGGGAGGAGTCCTCGGAAGGGGGGTCGGGAGAGCGGCCACTGCCGGGCCCGCCTCGGCCCCGCCATCCAAGCTAACGGCCAGATTAGACACAGTCAACTGTAGCGAGGGGTCGGGCGGCGGTTTCCGCGGCGCCGGGTGCGGCTGCGAAGCTGGGCGGGTGCCCCTTCTCGTCCTGCTCCTCGCCCTGGTCGCCGTCTTCCTGCTGCTCACCTGGCAGGTGATGGGCGACGGACCGCTGATCGGGCTCGACGAGCGGCTGAGCCGGGCGCTGATCCGGCCCGACCGGTTCTCGGAGCTGCTCTCCGACCTCGGCAATGTCCAGGTCGCGGTCCCGGTGCTGGCGCTCGCGGCGGGCTGGGCGGCCTGGCGGGCACGGGCGGCGGGGCGGGCCCGCTGGTGGCTCCCGGCGGCGGGCGCCGGGGTCCTGATGGCGCTGGTGCCGCTCCTCGTCGTCCCGGTCAAGATGCTCACCGACCGGCCCGGCACCCCGGCCGTACCGCCCGCGACCGGCTACTTCCCGTCCGGCCACACCGTCACCGCGCTGATCGCGTACGGCGCAGGCGCCCTGCTTCTGCTGCCCTGGCTGCGCCGGACGGCCGCGCGCCGCGCACTGGTCCTGCTGTGCGCGGCGGCGGTCCTCGGGGTGTCCTACGGGCTGGTGCGCCGGGGCTATCACTGGCCGCTGGACGTGGTGGCCGGCTGGTGCCTCGGCGCGGTACTGCTGCTGGGCTATGCGCGGGCGCTCACCCGCCGGCTCCCGGTCACGGGAAGTAGCCGTCGAACGTCCGCTGGAACTCCCAGTTCGCGAAGCGGTCCCAGTTGATCGACCAGGTCATCAGGCCGCGCAGACCGGGCCAGGTGCCATGGGTGGCGTACGAGCCGCAGTTGGTCTTCTTGGTCAGGCAGTCCAGCGCCTTGGTGACCTCGCCGGGGGCCACATAGCCGTTGCCGGCGTTGACCGAGGCGGGCATGCCGATGGCGATCTGGTCGGGGCGCAGCGGCGGGAAGACGTTGTTCTGGTTGCCGGCCACCGGGAAGCCGGTGAGCAGCATGTCGGTCATGGCGATGTGGAAGTCGGCGCCGCCCATGGAGTGGTACTGGTTGTCCAGGCCCATGATCGGGCCGGAGTTGTAGTCCTGGACGTGCAGCAGGGTGAGGTCGTCGCGCAGGGCGTGGATGACCGGGAGGTAGGCCCCGGCGCGCGGGTCCTGGCCGCCCCAGGGGCCGGTGCCGTAGTACTGGTAGCCGAGCTGGACGAAGAAGGTCTCCGGGGCCATGGTCAGCACGAAGTCGGCGCCGTACCTGGCCTTGAGGGTCTTCACCGCCGCGATGAGGTTGACGACCACCGGGGTGGTGGGGTTCTTGAAGTCGGTGTCGTTGGCGT
This sequence comes from Streptomyces sp. NPDC004610, assembly GCF_040609715.1. Classification (NCBI taxonomy): domain Bacteria; kingdom Bacillati; phylum Actinomycetota; class Actinomycetes; order Kitasatosporales; family Streptomycetaceae; genus Streptomyces; species Streptomyces sp. NPDC004610. The sequence continues at coordinate 30,696 of NZ_JBEXLA010000024.1, forward strand.
TCAGGGACAGGGAGTGGCCCTCGAAGTCGATGTCGAGGCCGTCGAGCCCGTACTCGTCGATGATCCGGGAGACGGAGGTGACGAACATGTCCCGGGCGGCGGGGGTGGTGAGCTGCACCTGGCCGTTCTGGCCGCCGATGGAGATCAGCACCTTCTTGCCGGCCGCCTGCTTGGCCTGGATGGCCGCCTTGAACTCGGCGTCGCTCTCCACGTTCGGGCACTCGGTGACCGGGCAGCGCTCGAAGCGGATGTCGCCGGAGGTGACCGAGGTGGGCTCACCGAAGGCCAGGTCGATGACGTCCCAGCTGTCGGGGACATCGGCGAGCCGGGTGTAGCCGGAGCCGTTGGCGAAGCTGGCGTGGAGGTAGCCGACGAGGGCGTGCGGGGGCAGTTGGCCGGGGTCTCCGCCGCCGGAGTCGGGGGTGGTGACGGCGACCGCCGCCGAACGGGCCGACTCCCCGGCGTCGTTGACCGCCGCGATCTGGAACGAGTAGGCGGTGGCGGCGGTGAGGCCGGTGACGGTGGCGGAGGTGCCGGTGGGGGTCTGGATCCGGACGCCGTCGCGGTAGAGGGCGTAGCCGGTGGCGCCGGTCACGGCGGACCAGGACAGGGTGGCGCTGGTGGCGGTGACCGTGCCGGCCCTGAGCCCGGTCGGCACGGCGGGCGGCTGGCCGGGGTCCACTCCGGGGCCGATCAGGGTGATGTCGTCGGCGTAGTAGGCGGGGGTGCCGTACCAGCCGTGGGTGTAGAGGGTGACGCGGGTGGTGGCGGGGCCGGTGCGGAAGGTGGTGGTGAGCTGCTGCCAGCTCGGCGCGTTCTGGGTCCAGGTGGAGACATCGGTGGTGCCGGTGCCACTGGCGCCGAGATAGACGTACGAGCCCTGGACATGGCCGGTCAGGGTGTACTGGGAGTTGGGCTGCACGGTGACGGTCTGGGAGCAGCGGGCGTTGTCGCTGCCGGCCGGGGTGGCCCGCAGCGCCGAACTGCCGCTGCGCACCGGGGTGGTGACATTGGTTCCGTTGGTGCAGGTCCAGTGGGTGAGGCCGGACTCGAAGCCGCCGTTGCGGGCCAGGTCGACATCGGCGGCGAGGGCGGCCGAGGTGATCCCGGAGGCGGCGAGCGCCCCGGTGGTGAGCAGGGCGAGCAGTCCGCGGCGGACCAGGGATCTGGGGCGGCGGGAGCGTCTCGTGCGGTCGGGGCGTTCGGGGCGGGCGGTGCGTTCAGGGCGTTCGGTGCGTTCCACGTGTGCCTCCGGCGAGGGGAGAGGGCAGGGGTGGAGCGGGCAGGGTGGAGCGGGGCGGACCGGGGTGCGGCGGGCAGGGGTGCGGCGGACCCGAGTGGAGCGGGCCGGGTGGAGCGGGCAGCAGGACGAATTTGGTCCAGACCAATTCGGTTGTCAAGACCTCTGGACGCGACAGAGCCCGGTTCGATGGCGAACCGGGCTCTTCCTCACCCGCCGCCGTCCCTGGACCCGGACGGGGCGACGGGCGTCAACCGGTCACATGGACTCCGGCTCGACTGGCCCCCGCTCAGCCGTCCCGGTCCCGGTCGCGATCCCGGCCGGGCTCCCGGTCCCGGTTCCGGTCGCGGTCGATCCTCAGTCCCGCCGCCGCCTCGTGCATCGCCAGTTCCAGCAGGGCCGGGTCGGTGAGGGTGCCGGAGCCGTCCGGGGTGACCAGCCAGCGCACCCCGCCGGTGGCCCGGCCGGGGTACGGGACGACGATCCAGGACCCGGTGCCCGCGGTGCGGATACCGGTGCCGACCCAGCGGGCGGCGGTGCCGGGCGGCACCAGGAACCCCATCCGGGCGTCGGAGAAATCGACCAGGACGGGACCCGGCCGGTCCAGGATCCGGGTGAGCACATCCAGGGTCGGATAGCCCAGCTCGCCCGGCACGATCAGTACGTCCCAGGCCTGGCCCGCCGGCAGCAGAGCGACCCCCAGGGGGTTGCGCTCCCACTCCCAGCGGCAGGACTCGGGATCCGGTGCGACGGATGTCAGCCACTCGACCGCCGTCTTGGCACCTGTCATGGGAAAGACCTCCCTCTTGTCGTTCGACGCGCTCGCGTCGGCATTAAGAGAGAGGTCCTGGCCCGGCATTACGCCGGTCGGGCCAAATCCTTCGAGTGAACCGGCTCACACCACCTGACCTGCTGCGATGTCGGGCGGGATCAGCTGTCGAAGCCCAGGCCCAGCCGGTCCATGGTCCGCAGCCACAGATTGCGCCGCCCGCCCCGCTCGTCCGCGCGGGCCAGCGACCACTTGGTGAGGGCGATCCCGGTCCAGGCGAACGGCTCCGGCGGAAACGGCAGCGGCTTCTTCCGGACCATCTCCAGCTCGGTCCGCTCGGTCCGCTCCCCCGCCAGCAGATCCAGCATCACCTCGGCGCCGAACCGGGTCGCGCCCACCCCGAGCCCGGTGTACCCGGCGGCGTAGGAGACCCGGCCCTGATGGGCGGTGCCGAAGAAGGCGGAGAAGCGCGAGCAGGTGTCGATCGCGCCGCCCCAGGCATGGCTGAAACGCAGCCCCTCCAGCTGGGGGAAGCAGGTGAAGAAGTGCCCGGCGAGCTTGGCGTAGGTCTCCGGGCGGTCGTCGTACTCGGCGCGCACCTGTCCGCCGTACGGATAGATGGCGTCGTAGCCGCCCCACAGGATGCGGTTGTCGGCGGAGAGGCGGAAGTAGTGGAACTGGTTGGCCGAGTCGCCGAGGCCCTGCCGGTTCTTCCAGCCGATCGCGCCGAGCTGCTCGGCGGTGAGCGGCTCGGTCATCAGGGCGTAGTCGTAGACCGGGACGGTGTAGGCGCGGACCCGCTTGACCAGGTTCGGGAAGATGTTCGTGCCCAGGGCGACCTTGCGGGCCCGGATCGAGCCGTACGGGGTGCGCACGGCCATTCCGGCGCCGTACGGCTTCAGGTCCAGGGCGGGGGTGTGCTCGTAGACGCGGACGCCGAGCCTGGCGCAGGCCCGCTTGAGGCCCCAGGCGAGCTTGGCCGGGTGGACCATGGCGACGCCCCGCCGGTCGTAGAGGCCGCCCTGGAAGGTCGGGGAGTCGACCTGGGCCCGGATCTGGTCCGCGTCCAGCAGGTCCAGGCCGTCGGCGAGGCCCTCGCGATCCAGCTCCTGGTACCAGTCGCGCAGCTCCCACGCCTGGTAGGTCTCGGTGGCCACATCGATCTCGCCGGTGCGCTCGAACTCGCAGTCCATCGCGTACCGGGCGACCGCCGCCTCGATCTCGTCGAGGTTGCGGGCGCCGAGCTCCTGGAGCTTGTGGATCTCGTCGGGCCAGCGGGTGAGCCCGTTGGACAGCCCATGGGTGAGGGAGGCGGCGCAGAAGCCGCCGTTGCGGCCGGACGCGGCCCAGCCGATCTCGCGGCCCTCGACCAGGACGACATCCCGCTCCGGCTCGCGCTCCTTGGCGATCAGCGCGGTCCACAGCCCGCTGTACCCGCCGCCGACGACCAGCAGATCGCAGGTCTCGGCGCCGGTGAGGGCGGCCTCCGGGCGGGGACGGCCGGGGTCGTCCAGCCAGTACGGGACGGGCTGTGCGTCGGAGAGGGATTTCGTCCAGTCGGTACCACGGCTCATGGCGCTTCCGGCCATGATTTCAACTCCCTACAGCGGCTTATGCCTTTTGCTTTATGCCTTTTGCTTCTTGCGGCGATTGCCGATGACCATGGAGGTCACCACCAACAGTACGGCGATCAGGAACATGGCCGTACCGATGACATTGATCTGAACGGGCGTACCGCGCTGCGCCGAGCCCCAGACGAACATGGGGAAGGTGACGGTCGAGCCCGCGTTGAAATTGGTGATGATGAAATCGTCGAAGGAGAGGGCGAAGGCCAGCAGGGCGCCCGCCGCGATACCGGGTGCGGCGATCGGCAGGGTGACCCGCAGGAAGGTCTGCACCGGCCCGGCGTAGAGGTCCTGGGCGGCCTGCTCCAGCCGGGGGTCCATCGACATCACGCGCGCCTTGACCGCCGTCACCACAAAGCTGAGGCAGAACATGATGTGGGCGATGAGGATGGTCCAGAAGCCCAGCTGGATGCCCATGTTCAGGAACAGGGTGAGCAGCGAGGCGGCCATCACGACCTCGGGCATCGCCATCGGCAGGAAGATCAGCGAGTTGACCGCGCCGCGCGCCCGGAACCGGTAGCGGACCAGGGCGAAGGCGATCATCGCGCCCAGCAGGGTGGCGCCGAGGGTGGCCCACAGGGCGATCTGGAGGCTGAGCGAGAGCGAGCCGCACATATCGGCGACCCCGCACGGGTCCTTCCAGGCGTCCAGCGAGAATTCCTGCCACTCGTAGTTGAAGCGGCCCTTCGGTTTGTTGAAGGAGAAGACCGTGACGATCACATTCGGCAGCAGCAGATAGCCGAGGGTGATGAGCCCGGCGATGACGACGAAGTGGCGCTTGAGCCAGTTGACGAAGGCCATTTAAACCAGATCCTCCGTACCGGACCTACGGATGTACAGCGTCACCATCATGAGGATCGCGAACATCAGGACGAACGACAGCGCGGCGGCCGTCGGATAATCCAGGATCCGCAGGAACTGGGTCTGGATGACATTGCCGATCATGCGGGTGTCGGTCGAGCCGAGCAGATCGGCGTTCACATAGTCACCGGTGGCCGGGATGAAGGTCAGCAGGGTGCCGGAGACCACACCGGGCATGGAGAGCGGGAAGGTGACCTTGCGGAAGGTGGTGAAGGGCCGGGCGTACAGATCCCCGGCGGCTTCGTGCAGCCGGCCGTCGATCCGCTCCAGCGAGGTGTAGAGCGGCAGGATCATGAACGGCAGGAAGTTGTAGGTCAGACCGCAGATCACCGCGAGCGGGGTGGCGAGCACCCGGTCCCCGGCGGTCATGCCGAGCCAGCTGGTCACATCCAGGATGTGCAGCGAGTTCAGCGCGCTGACCACGGGTCCGCTGTCGGCGAGGATGGTCTTCCAGGCCAGGGTGCGGATCAGGAAGCTGGTGAAGAAGGGCGCGATCACCAGGATCATGATCAGGTTCCGCCAGCGGCCCGCCCGGAAGGCGATCAGATACGCCAGCGGATAGCCCAGCAGCAGACACAGCACCGTCGCGGACCCGGCGTAGAGCACCGAGCGCAGGAACTGCGGCCAGTACTCGGCAACCGCGTTCCAGTAGGTCGCGAAGTGCCAGGTGACCTCGTAGCCGTCCTCCAGGGAGCCGGTCTGCACCGAGGTCGACGCCTGGTAGACCATCGGCAGGGCGAAGAAGACGACCAGCCAGAGCAGTCCGGGCAGCAGCAGCAGATACGGCGTCCAGCGGCCCCGCTTGCGCGGTGGCTTCGGCGTCGGTGTCTCGGGCGCCGGGGGTGCGGGCGCCTCGGCGAGGGTCGTCGCCATCAGACCTCTTCCTCGACCTTCTCCACCCCGGCGTCGATGTCCTGGGCCGCGTCCAGACCGAAGGTGTGCGCGGGGCTCCAGTGCAGGACGACCTCGGCGCCGGGCACGAGCCGGGCGTCGCGGTCGACGTTCTGGACATAGACGGCCAGGTCAGGACAGGCGGGGCTGTCCACCACGTACTGGGTGGAGACACCGATGAAGCTGGCGTCGGCGATGGTGCCGGTGAGGCGGTTGCGGCCGGCCGGGATCTCCCCGGCGTCGTCGGCGTGGGTGAGGGAGATCTTCTCCGGGCGCACCCCGAGCAGCACCTTGCCGCCGGTCGCGGCGGGGGCGGAACACCGGGCGCCGGGCAGGGTGAGCTTGCCGCCGCCCGCCTTGAGCACGATGTCGTCGCCGGAGCGGGTGTCGACCTCGGCCTCGATGAGGTTGGAGGTGCCCAGGAAGTTGGCGACGAAGGTGGTGCGCGGGTTCTCGTAGAGATCGGCGGGGGCGCCGAGCTGCTCGACCCGGCCCGCGTTCATCACGGCGACCGTGTCGGCCATGGTCATGGCCTCCTCCTGGTCGTGCGTGACATGGACGAAGGTGATGCCCACCTCGGTCTGGATGCGCTTCAGCTCCAGCTGCATCTGGCGGCGCAGCTTGAGGTCGAGGGCGCCGAGCGGCTCGTCGAGCAGGAGCACCTTGGGGTGGTTGATCAGGGCGCGGGCGACCGCTACGCGCTGCTGCTGGCCACCGGAGAGCTGGTGGGGCTTCTTGCGGGCCTGCTCGCCGAGCTGGACCAGGTCGAGCATCTCGCCGACCTGCTTCTTCACGCTCTTGATGCCGCGCCGGCGCAGCCCGAAGGCCACGTTCTCGAAGATGTCGAGGTGCGGGAAGAGCGCGTAGGACTGGAAGACGGTGTTCACCGGGCGCTTGTAGGGCGGGAGCCGGGTCACGTCCTGGTCGCCGAGGTGGACCGTGCCGCCGCTGGGCTCCTCCAGACCGGCGATCATGCGCAGGGTGGTGGTCTTGCCGCAGCCGGACGCGCCGAGCAGGGCGAAGAAGGAGCCCTGTGGCACGGTCAGGTCGAGCGGGTGCACGGCGGTGAAGGAGCCGTAGGTCTTGCTGATACCGGTGAGGCGGACGTCGCCGCTGCTGTCTGTCGTCGTCATCGTCTCGTCACGCCCCTGTGAGCTTCGCGAACTTCGCTTCGTACGCCGTCTCTTCGTCCTCGCTCAGTGAGCGGAACGCCCGGGACTTGGCGGCCATGTCCTGGTCGGGAATGATCAGCGGGTTGTTGGCCGCGTCCTCGTCGATCTTGGCGAGTTCCGCCTTCACGCCGTCCACCGGGCACACGAAGTTGATGTACGCGGCGAGCTGGGCGGCCGGGCCGGGCTCGTAGTAGTAGTCGATGAGCTTCTCGGCGTTGGTCTTGTGGCGGGCCTTGTTGGGCACCAGCAGATTGTCCGAGGACGTCATGTAGCCGCTGTCGGGGATGACGAAGTCCACGTCCGGGTTGTCGGCCTTGAGCTGGACGACGTCGCCCGCCCAGGCGACACAGGCGGCGAAGTCGCCCTTGGAGAGGTCGGAGGTGTAGTCGTTGCCGGTGAAGCGGCGGATCTGGCCGCTGTCGACGGCCTTCTGGAGCCGGGCGATGGCGGCGTCGAAGTCGTCGTCGCCGAACCGGCCGGGGTCCTTGCCCAGGTCGAGCAGGGCGAGGCCCATGGTGTCGCGCATCTCGGAGAGCAGCCCCACCCGGCCCTTGAGCTTGGGGTTGTCCAGCAGGTCGGACAGCGAGGTGACCTCCTCGCCGTCGAGTGCCTTGCGGTTGAAGGCGATGACCGTGGAGATGCCCTGCCAGGGGTAGGAGTAGGAGCGGCCCGGGTCCCAGTCGGGGTTGCGGAACTGGGCGGAGAGGTTGGTGTACGCGTGCGGGAGGTTCGCCGGGTCGAGCTTCTGCACCCAGCCGAACCGGATCAGCCGGGCGGCCAGCCAGTCGGTGACGCAGATCAGATCGCGGCCGGTGTCCTGACCGGCCGCGAGCTGCGGCTTGATCTTGCCGAAGAACTCGACATTGTCATTGACGTCCTCGGTGTACTTGACCGAGATCCCGGTCCGCTTCTTGAACGCCTCCAGGGTGGGCCGGCCCTGGCCGCTCTCGTCGACGTCCATGTACTCGGTCCAGTTGGAGAAGTTGACGGTCTTCTCCTTGGCCGAGTGGTCCTCCGACGACACCCCGGAGGTCTTGGCCGCCGGGGGGATGCCGCAGGCGCTCAGCGCCCCGATGCCGCCCAGCGCGAGCGCGCCGCCGGTGGAGGCGCGCAGCAGCGAACGGCGGCTGAGGGAGGCCCGGCCGCCACGGCCGAGGCTGCGCCGCATGGCGGCCACCTGGGCCGGTGACAGGCGGTCGGGCTCGAACTGCTCCATGCGCGTAATGCCCTTTCGGGAGGTGGGCGGCCGTGGTCGGCGGCCGGATTCGCTATCGGTCCCCGAAGATCGTGCGGTGCCAGTCCTTCCGGGCCACCGCGGTGTTGTCGAACATGACGTGCTTGATCTGGGTGTACTCCTCGAACGAGTACGCGGACATGTCCTTGCCGAAGCCGGACGCCTTGTACCCGCCGTGCGGCATCTCGCTGATGATCGGGATGTGGTCGTTGATCCAGACGCAGCCCGCCTTGATCTCCCGGGTGGCCCGGTTCGCGCGGAACACATCGCGGGTCCAGGCGGACGAGGCGAGCCCGTACGGGGTGTCGTTGGCGAGCCGGATGCCCTCGTCGTCGGTGTCGAAGGGCAGCACGACGAGGACGGGCCCGAAGATCTCGGACTGGACGATCTCGCTGTCCTGGGCCGCGTCGGCGACGAGCGTGGGCCGATAGTACGCGCCGCGCTCCAGATCGCCCAGGGGAGCTTCACCGCCGGTGACGACCCGGGCGTAGCCACGGGCCCGGTCGATGAACCCGGCCACCCGGTCGCGCTGGACGTGCGAGATCAGCGGGCCGAGGTCGGTCCCGGCGGCGAACGGGTCGCCGAGCCGTACGGAGGCCATCAGCTCGGCGGTGCGGGCGACGAAGGCGTCGTACAGCGGGCGCTGGACATAGGCGCGGGTGGCGGCGGTGCAGTCCTGGCCGGTGTTGATCAGGGACCCGGCGACGGCCCCGTTGGCGGCGGCCTCCAGATCGGCGTCGTCGAAGACCACGAAGGGGGCCTTGCCGCCCAGCTCCAGATGGAGCCGCTTGACGGTGGCGGTGGCGACCTCGGCGACCCGCTTGCCCACCGCGGTGGAGCCGGTGAAGGAGGTCATGGCCACGTCCGGGTGGCCGACGAGGTGCTCCCCGGCCTCCTTGCCGGTGCCGGTGACGATGTTGATCACGCCGTCGGGGATCCCGGCGTCGGTGGCGGCCTGGGCGAACAGCAGCGAGGTCAGCGGGGTCAGCTCGGCGGGCTTGAGCACGATGGTGTTGCCCGCGGCGATGGCCGGGAGGATCTTCCAGGCGGCCATCTGGAGGGGATAGTTCCAGGGCGCGATGGACCCGACCACCCCGATCGCCTCGCGGCGCACATAGGAGGTGTGGTCGCCGGAGTACTCACCGGCCGACTGGCCCGCCAGATGCCGGGCGGCGCCCGCGAAGAACGCGGTGTTGTCGATGGTGCCCGGTACGTCGAACTCCCGGGTCAGCTTGAGCGGCTTGCCGCACTGGAGGGACTCCGCGCGCGCGAAGTCCTCGGCGCGCTCGGCGAGGACGGCGGCGAAGCGGTGCAGCGCGTCCGAGCGCTCGCCCGGGGTGGCGCCGGACCAGCCCGGGAAGGCGGCCCTGGCCGCGGCGACGGCCGCGTCCACATCGTCGGGACCGGCCAGGTCGTAGCGGTACACCTCCTCACCACTGGCGGGGTCCACGACCGCGAAGCCGCGGCCGGAGGTGCCCTTCGTGAGGCGGCCCGCGATGAACTGCGCACCGTCCGCGAAGCGCTCCTGGGCGGGGAACCGTTCCGGGATGGTCTTGCCCGGGTTGTGCATGTCGCTCTCCTCCGCCTTCGCCCCGCTTCACTGCGGGGTGGGTGGCGTAGCTCCAGCTCGATTTGAGTGCCGATCCTGACAGAGGGACGGGAGGCCAACAAGTGATTCCGTTGTTGCCTTTTGGTTACGCGACGGAATCTGTCGACCAGGTGTCGAGTTCACCAGGAAAAGCCAGGACGGAGTGTCCGTGGTGCGTGCCAGACTCGCATGCATGACGAGGATCACGGGGGTACCGGACTCGGTGGAGGCGCTGGTCAGCGCGGTCCGCGAGGGGGTCAGGCCGCGCTTTCTGCCGTTCTGGAAGCACCATCCGCCGCCGGACGGGCGGCTCGACGCGGCCTGTCTGAGCCAGTGGCGGCCGTCACCGTTCGTGGTGGACGGGGTGCGTTACGCGACCGCCGAGCACTGGATGATGGCGGAGAAGGCCCGGCTGTTCGACGACCCGGAGGCGGAGCGGCAGGCGCTGGCGGCCCGGCATCCGGCCGAGGCGAAGAAGGCGGGGGCGCTGGTGCGCGGCTTCGACGAGAGCGTGTGGCGGCGGGAGCGGCTGCGGATCGTGACCGAGGGCAATGTCCACAAGTTCGCCTCGGACCCGGCGCTGCGGGCGTTTCTGGTGGGTACGGGGTCGCGGGTGCTGGTGGAGGCCAGTCCGGTGGACCGCATCTGGGGCATCGGGCTCCCGCCGGGCGACCCGGCGGTCAAGGAGCCGGAGCACTGGCGGGGGCTGAATCTGCTGGGCTTCGCGCTGATGGCGGCGCGGGAGCGGCTGCGGGCCCAGGAGAAGGGGTCCGGTCCCGGCGCGGTGGGATGACCGCGCCGGGCGACGGGGGGCGGGCGGGTCAGATCGCGCTCATGAAGCTGGCGAAGACCACGAAGCCCAGCACCGGCAGGACCACGGTCGCCACGATGCCGCAGACCAGACCGGCGGTGGCCGCGCCCCTGTTGGTGGCCTCGCCCCGGTTCGCCTTGCCGCGCCCGATGGCGCCGAAGATGATCGCGAGGATGCCCAGGATGACGCCGAGGAACCACAGGAAGAACGTCACGCTGCACACCACGCCGATGATGCCCAGCACCAGACCGGTGGTGCCGAGGCCGTTGCTCGGCTGGACGGCGACGACATAGCCGGCGGGGGCCTGCGGGTAGCCGACGGGCGGGGCGGGTGGATAGGCGGGGCTCGGGTAGCCGTAGCCCGGCGGCGGGGACTGCGGCTGCCCGTAGCCTCCGGTTCCGCCGGGCGGCTGCTGCGGAGGCGGCGGCGGCGGTCCGAACCCACCGGGATTGGCACCGGACATGGATGTGACTCCCCTCGTTGACCGACAAGGCATCGTAGTGGTCCCGCCGGGTGCCCGGGGGACGGATGCGGTGAAGGTCGAAGGGGTCCGGGGCCCCGGGTCAGCGGGCCTGGGCGGCGGGGTCCAGGGGGGCGCTGTGGGCGCCGTAGTACGGGTCGTCGTAGGACGGGTCCTCGTCGATCTCGTTGAACGCGGCGGTGAAGCCGATGATCATGAGGATGATCATCGCGACGCCCAGGATCAGACCGATGATGCCGGTGATCAGTCCGGCCTGGGCCTGGCCGCGGTTGTTGGCGACGCCCTGCTCGGCGCGCTTCTTGCCCTTGATGCCGAAGACGATCGCGAGGACGCCGAGGGCGATCGAGACCACGCCGTAGAGACAGAACAGGGCGCAGGCCAGGATGCCGAGCACCATCGCGGCGACGCCCATGCCGTTCTGCGGGGCCACCGGGGCACCGCCCCAGCCGCCGTAGTTCTGCGGGTAGCCGGGGTAGCCGTAGCCCCCGGGCGCGGCCGGGGCGGGCGGTATCGCGCCGGTGCCGGTGGGGTCGTACGGGGCATGGCCCGCGGTGTCGTACGGGGAGTGGCCGCCGGTGTCGTAGGGCGAGGGGGCGGGGGGCGGCGGGAAGCCGCCCGGCGAGGGCATCGAGGCCATGGTGGGCTGGTCGTGCACCGAGGGCGGCGGCGGGCCGGGCGTACCGGCCGGGCCGTCGGGCTGCCGGCTCCCGGGCGCCGCCCAGGGGTCGTAGCCGCCGTTGCCGTTCGCGCCGCCCGGTGTCGTCGGGTCCGTCATGTCGCGCCCCCCTGGGTCGTTCGTCCCGGCCATGCTACGGCCTGGTCCGGCGGGCCCCGCGGCCGGTCTCCCGGCGCGGTCGCCCCGCCGGGAGGGACGGCCCTGACCGGCCGCGCGGTTCCGGCCTACGATGTTGCCTGCCACATGATCAGCCGATCGCCCGCGCCGCACCCCCCGAGGGTGCCCGGCGCCCATCCCGGGGAGGCCCCGATGACCCAGCAGACCTTCGACCCGCGCGTTTTCATCGCCGGACTGCCCAAGGCCGAACTCCATGTCCACCATGTGGGCTCCGCCTCCCCGCGGATCGTCTCCGAACTGGCCGCCCGGCACCCCGACTCCGCCGTCCCCACCGATGTCGAGGCGCTGGCCCGTTACTTCACCTTCACGGACTTCGCCCATTTCATCGACGTCTATCTCTCCGTCGTCGATCTGATCCGCACCCCGGAGGACGTCCGGCTGCTCACCTTCGAGGTGGCCCGGGAACTGGCCCGCCAGCAGGTGCGGTACGCGGAGCTGACCATCACGCCGTTCTCCTCCACCCGGCGCGGGATCGACGAGCGGGCGTTCATGGACGCCATCGAGGACGCCCGCAAGGCCGCCGAGTCGGAGTTCGGGACGGTGCTGCGCTGGTGCTTCGACATTCCCGGCGAGGCCGGTCTGGAGGCCGCCGAGGAGACCGTCCGGCTCGCCACCGACGACCGGCTGCGCCCGGAGGGCCTGGTCTCCTTCGGTCTCGGCGGTCCGGAGATCGGCGTGCCCCGGCCGCAGTTCAAGCCGTACTTCGACCGGGCCATCGCGGCCGGGCTGCGGTCGGTGCCGCACGCGGGCGAGACGACCGGGCCGGAGACGGTGTGGGACGCGCTGACCCATCTGCGGGCCGAGCGCATCGGGCACGGCACGAGTTCCGCGCGGGACGAGAAGCTGCTCGCGCATCTCGCCGAGCACCGGATCGCCCTGGAGGTGTGCCCCACCTCCAACATCGCGACCCGCGCGGTCAGCACGCTGGACGAGCACCCGATCAAGGAGTTCACCCGGGCCGGCGTCCTGGTCACCATCAACTCCGACGACCCGCCCATGTTCGGTACGGACCTCGACAACGAGTACGCGGTCGCCGCCCGGCTGCTCGACCTGGACGCGCGGGGCATCGCGGCGCTGGCGAAGAACGCGGTCGAGGCGTCCTTCCTGGACCGGGCGGGCAAGGACCGGATCGGGGCGGAGATCGACGCGTACACCGAGGGGTGGGTGGCCGGCGGGTGAGTCGCCGCGCGAGCATGGGGCCATGCAGAACGTGACCGCCGTGGCCCATCGCGGTGACCCCTACCGTGTCCGTGAGAACACCCTCGACTCCCTGCGGTCCGCGCTCCGGCGGGGCGCGGACGCCGTGGAGATCGATGTCCGACTGACCCGGGACGGCGTCCCCGTGCTGCTGCACGACGAGACGCTGAACCGGCTCTGGGAGCACGACCGCCCGCTGTCCGCCGTGACCGCCGACGAGGTGCGGGAGCTGACGGCGGGCGGGGTCCCGACCCTCGCCGAGGCGCTCACCGCGACCGGTGACGCCCGGCTGATGCTGGACCTGCCGGGACTGCCGGATGTGCGGGCGGCCCGCCGGATCGTCGAGGTGGTCCGCGCCCACGGGGCAGCCGACCGGGTGTACTACACGGCGGACGCCCAGGCGATGCTGGCGGTCCGCGCGGCCGACCCGGCGGCGGAGATCGCCCTGACCCGGTCGACCCTGGCCCCGCCGAGGGCGGGACTGCTGGCGGCGATCCGGCCGCGCTGGCTCAACTACCGCTTCACCCTGCTCAGTCACGACCTGGTGAGCCATGTCCACCGCTCCGGGCTCCTGGTCTCCACCTGGACCCCGGACACCCGCCGCTCGATGCGCCGGCTGATCGGGATGGGCGTGGACTCCATCACCACCAACCGGGTGGACGCCCTGTACGCGGTGCGTGAGGCGCTGAACCCCTAGGGAGACCCCGGGGAGGCCCCCAGGGGTGCTCGGGGTCGTGGATCGTCCCCGGTGAGGATCCGGGCGGCGGGGTGCGGCCGGAGGATGATCACGTTCCCCTGCCGCGACCCTCCGGAGCCGCTCCATGTCGAAGTCGCCCGTGCCGCACCGCCGTTCGGCCGTGCTCGCCGCCACCGCCGCCGCGCTCGCCCTCACCCTCGGCGCGGGGGCGACGGCCGCACCGGCCGCCGCCGCGTCCGCCTGGCCCGCCGTGCCGCAGTGCGCCGCCGGCGCCGACCGGGGGCCGGACATCGCCGCGCTCGCCCGGGAGCTGGACGCGCTGCCGGACGCCGTCGCGACCGCCGCGACCCTGCGGCTGGACGGGGACTGCGCCTGGAGCGAGGCGGACGGCACACGGAACGTCCGGACCGGGGCTCCGGCGCTGGAGAACGGGCGGTTCCGGGCCGGATCGGTGACCAAGGTGGTGACGGCGGCGGTGGTGCTGCGGCTGGTCGCCGAGGGCCGGATCAGCCTGGACGGCACGGTCCAGGAGTATCTCCCCGGGCTGCTGACCGAGGACTTCGGGCCCATCACCGTACGGCAGTTGCTCGACTACACCAGTGGGCTGAAGGTGGGGGCGGCGCAGCCGGGCGGGTCGGTGGACGAGAGCTATCCGCACCGGTTCGAGACGGTGACCCCCGAGGAGGTGGTCGCCGCGTCGGTCGCGGCGGGCCCGGAGGCCCCGGCGGGGCAGCTTCAGCGGTACGGGAACATCTCGTACACCGTGCTGGGGATGGTCGTGGAGCGGGTGACCGGGCAGTCGTACGCGCGGCTGGCGGAGCGGCTGGTGTTCCGGCCGCTGGGGATGCGGCACAGCTCGTTCCCGGCCGGGACCGATCCGCGGGTGCCGGGGGCGCACAACCGGGGCTATGACGTCATCGACGGGAAGCTGACCGATGTCACCGAGTGGAACATGGCGGACCGGTGGGCGGCCGGTGACCTGATCTCGACCGCGGCCGATCTGGAGCGGCTGATCGAGGGGCTGTTCGGCGGACGGCTGCTGCCGGAGCCGCTGCTCGACCAGATGCTGACCGTGCCGGAGGTCGAGGAGGGCGGGGCGCGGTACGGGATGGCCTTCGAGCGGCTCCCGGTCGGGGAGGTCGAGTACTGGGTGAAGTCCGGGTCGCGGCCCGGGTACGCGACGGCCGTCGTCGCGACCCGGGATCTCTCCCGGACGCTGGTGTACTCGGTCAACGCGACCGACGCGAAGGACGATTCGGGCGCGGTGCCCCAGCGGTTCGGGCTTCCGGCGCTGCGGCCGTAGGGGGCCGGGTCCGGTCAGGCGGGGAGGGCGGCGGGGGCGGGGCGGTACGGCGTCAGGGCCTCCAGTCGCTTGATCCGCCGCCGGACCGCGTGCAGCGGGACGATCCCGAAGACGCCGAAGGACATGTCGATCAGCTGCCAACAGAGGGGGATGCCCCGGATCGGGCCGCAGATCAGGGCGAGCGGGACGACGGCGACGCAGGCGATCATCGCGAACTCGATCACCCAGATGTTGCGGACCGGGTCGCGGTAGGGGCCGTAGAAGGCGACGGCGATGACCAGATGGGCGAAGGCGAGCCAGTCGGTGCCGTAGAGGAGGAAGGGGTACTCGGCGTCGGCGGTGTCCAGGCCCTCGCGGACCCGCTGGATCCAGTCCATCAGGGCGGGGAGGTGGTCGCCGGTGTTCAGGGAGGTCAGCAGGGACTCGGTCCAGCGCAGTTCATGGACCAGGGGGAAGGCCGTGGCACCGCTGAGCACCAGGCAGACGACGAAGAGGATCAGCCACGCGCGAATGCCCTTCAGCAGGGCGGCTCTGTCGCTCATGGCGGCAGCGTACGCCTGGAATTGAACGCGTTCAAAAACGGGTGACGCTCCGGGCCCTGGGCGGGGACCGGAGCGTCGGGTAGGGGCGGACGGGGTCAGCTCGTGGGGCGGAAGCCCCTCAGGCGGAGCGAGTTGCCGACCACGAAGACCGAGGAGAAGGCCATGGCCGCGCCCGCGATCATCGGGTTGAGCAGCCCGGCCGCGGCGAGCGGCAGGGCGGCCACGTTGTAGGCGAAGGCCCAGAACAGGTTGGTCCGGATGGTGCCCAGGGTCTTGCGGGCCAGCCGGATGGCGTCGGCGGCGGCCCGGAGGTCTCCGCGCACCAGGGTCAGGTCGCTCGCCTCGATGGCGGCGTCCGTGCCCGTGCCCATCGCCAGGCCCAGGTCGGCCTGGGCGAGCGCGGCGGCGTCATTGACCCCGTCGCCCACCATGGCCACCGAACGGCCCTCGGCCTGGAGCCGCTTGACCACATCGACCTTGTCCTCGGGCATCACCTCGGCGATCACCTCGTCGATGCCGACCTCGGCGGCGACGGACTCGGCGACCGCCTGGTTGTCGCCGGTCAGCAGCACCGGGCGCAGCCCCAGCGCGCGGAGCCGGACGATGGCCTCGGCGCTGGTGTCCTTCACCGCGTCGGCGACCTCCAGGACCGCCCGTGCCTCGCCGTCCCAGGCGACCGCGACCGCGGTGCGCCCGGCGGACTCGGCCTGCTGCTTGGCGAGCTTCAGCTCGGCGGGCAGGTCCATGGCCCACTCGGCGAGCAGCTTCTCCCGGCCGACCAGGACCGCGTGGCCGTCCACGATGCCCTGGACGCCGAGTCCGGGGATGTTGGCGAAGTCCTCCGGCACCGGGAGGGTGCCGGTGCGCTCGGCGGCGCCGGTGGCGATGGCCTGGGCGATGGGGTGCTCGGAGGCGTGCTCCAGGGCGCCCGCGAGCCGCAGGACGTCCTTCTCGTCGGTGCCCTCGGCGGTACGGACGGCCAGCAGGGTCATCTTTCCGGTGGTGACCGTGCCGGTCTTGTCCAGGACGACGGTGTCGACCTTGCGGGTGGTCTCCAGCACCTCCGGGCCCTTGATCAGGATGCCGAGCTGGGCGCCGCGGCCGGTGCCGACCATGAGCGCGGTCGGGGTGGCCAGGCCCAGCGCGCAGGGGCAGGCGATGATCAGGACGGCGACGGACGCGGTGAAGGCGGCGGCGGCACCGGCGCCGTTGCCGATCCAGAAGCCGAGGGTGGCCAGCGACAGGGCGATCACGATCGGCACGAACACCGCCGAGATCCGGTCGGCGAGGCGCTGGGCGGCGGCCTTGCCGTTCTGGGCGTCCTCCACCAGCCTGGCCATCCGGGCGAGCTGGGTGTCGGCGCCGACCCGGGTGGCCTCGACCACCAGCCGGCCGCCCGCGTTGACGGTCGCGCCGGTCACGCCGTCGCCGGGGCCGACCTCGACCGGCACGGACTCGCCGGTGAGCATGGAGGCGTCGACGGCGGAGGTGCCCTCCACGACCGTGCCGTCGGTGGCGATCTTCTCGCCGGGGCGGACCAGGAAGTGGTCGCCGACGGCGAGTTCGGAGACCGGCACGAGGGTCTCGCGGCCGTCGCGCAGCACGGTCACGTCCTTGGCGCCCAGTTCCATCAGGGCGCGCAGGGCGGCACCGGCCTTGCGCTTGGAGCGGGCCTCGAAGTAGCGCCCGGCCAGGATGAACGCGGTGACTCCGGCCGCGGCCTCCAGATAGATGTTCCCGGCGCCGTCGCTGCGCGCGATGGTCAGCTCGAAGGGGTGGGTCATCCCGGGGGTGCCGGCGGTGCCGAAGAACAGGGCCCACAGGGACCAGATCATCGCCGCCGACGTGCCGACCGAGATCAGGGTGTCCATGGTGGCCGCGCCGTGCCGGGCGTTGGTCCAGGCGGCCTTGTGGAAGGGCCAGGCCGCGTAGACGACGACGGGGGCGGCGAGGGTCAGGGACAGCCACTGCCAGTACTCGAACTGGAGGGCCGGGACCATCGCCATGGCGATCACCGGGACCGAGAGGACGACGGCCGTGATCAGGCGCTGGCGCAGCGGTCGCAGCTCGTCGGGCCCGTCCGCGTCATCCGCCGGAGCGGCGCCCGCCCGGCGGGGCGGCTCGGGCTCGCGGGCGGTGTAGCCGGTGGCCTCGACGGTGGCGATCAGATCGGCGACCGCGATGTCGCCGTCATAGCTGACCTTGGCCTTCTCGGTGGCATAGTTGACCGTCGCGGTGACGCCGTCCATGCGGTTGAGCTTCTTCTCGATGCGGGCCGCGCAGGAGGCGCAGGTCATCCCGCCTATCGCGAGTTCGACCTCGGTGGCACCGGGTGCTGTGCTGGTACTCACGGCGACTTCACTCCTCATCGCTCCTCCAGGACCGCTTCCTCTTACCGCGTCCTCTGACCGCTTCCACTTCACTTTATACCCCTAGGGGGTATAAGCTGCTTCCATGTATACCCCCCGTGGGTATGAAACGCAAGGTTGGCAAGGCTACGACCCCAGGAGTCCACGATGAGTCCCCTCCAGAAGATCGGCACCTTCGGCGCGGCCCTCGCCGTCTGCTTCGCCGCCGCCTACGGAGTCGGCACCGCGGTCTCCCCGGTCAACACCGACCCCGAGCCGGCCGCGCACGCCGACGCGGGCCACGGCGGTGACCCGGAGCCCGAGAAGAGCGGCGGACAGCAGAGCGGCGGGCCCGCCCCGGCCGCCGACACCGCCCCGGGCGGCCTCCAGATCTCCCAGGACGGCTACACCCTGGATCTGGCCACGCCCCGGGTCGCCGCCGGGGAGCCGGCCGATCTCCGGCTCACCATCCGCGACGAGAACGGCCGGGCGGTCACCGGCTTCGCGAAGGAGCACGAGAAGGAACTGCACCTGATCGTCGCCTCACGCGAGCTGACCACCTTCCGCCACCTCCACCCGGTCCGCGCGGCCGACGGCACCTGGAGCACCCGGACCACGCTCCCCGAGCCCGGCGGCTACCGCGTCTTCGCCGACTTCCGCCCGGCCGCCGAGCAGGAGGGCCTCACCCTGGGCGCCGACCTCGCGGTCTCCGGCCCGTACGAGCCGACCGCCCTGCCCCCGGCGAAGGCCACGGCGACGGTCGACGGGTACGAGGTGACGCTGGACGGCACCCTGGCGGCGGGCGCGCAGAGCGAGCTGACCTTCACCGTCACCCGGGACGGCGAGCCGGTCACCGATCTGGAGCCCTACCTCGGCGCCTATGGCCACCTGGTCGCCCTGCGCTCCGGCGACCTGGCGTATCTCCACGTCCACCCGCACACCGAGGCGAGCGGCGACACCCCGTCCGGCACTCCGGAGGTGGCGTTCACCGCGGCGGCGCCGAGCGGCGGCGACTACCGGCTCTTCCTCGACTTCAAGGCGGACGGCGAGGTGCGGACGGCGGCGTTCACGGTGAGCGCGGGTGAGGCGGCGCCGGGCGGGGCCGCGAGCCCGGCGGCGGGCGACGCCCCGGCCGACGAGGAGGCACCGCACGGGCACTGAACCGTCCCGGGTGACACCACGGGCCCGGCTCCCGCACCATCAGCGGGGGCCGGGCCCGTCGCCGTCGGTGAACACCTCGGGGTGCTGGGCCAGTTCGACGCGGGTGCGGCGGATGTGCAGTTCGAGGACCTGCTCCGCCGAGCGGCCGTCGCCGTCGCGCAGGGCCTCGATCAGCAGCCGGTGCTCGGCGTTGACGACCCAGCCCCGCCGGACCAGCGTCAGCCGGGTGAAGGCGCGCCGGTAGTGCTGGGTGGTGTCCCACAGCCGGGCCACGATCCCGGCGAGTTCGTCCGCCCGGTGGTGCCGGTAGGTCGCCCAGTGCAGCGCGCGGTCCAGGACCAGGAACTCCTCGACGTCGTCCGTGGCCTCGATCCGGTCCTGGAGGGAGGCCAGTTCGGCGAGGTCCGCCCTGCTGAGGTGCGGGGCGGACTCGGCGAGCAGCAGCGGCTCCAGCCGCTCGCGCATCTTGTAGCTCAGCTCGCACTCGCGCAGATCCATCCGGGTCACCCAGGCGCCCTGGTTGGCGCGCAGGGTGACCAGGCCCGTGGACTGGAGGATGCGCAGCGCCTCGCGCACCGGGAGGCGGCTGGTGCGCAGTTCGTCGGCCAGTTCGTCCTGGATGATCCGGGTGCCGGGGGCCAGCCGGCCCGACAGGATCCGCTCGCGCAGCTGATCGGCGATCCGCTGGCTGGCCACCCCGGCCCGCAGCGGGCCGTTGCTCTCGGACACCGACTCACCCACTTCCGTCCCCGTACCTCTGTGCCGGCTCTCAGGCGAAGGCCGCCGGATCATGGTCGAACGCCTTGCCGCCAGGATAGGAAACCAGCTCGCACTGCATCCCCCAGGGCGCCAGGAAGTAGACCCAGCGCTGGCCCTCGCTGGGGCCCCGGCTGACGGTCGGCTCGCCCAGCACACGCAGTCCGCGCCGCCGCAGATCGGCCACCGCCGCGTCCAGGTCCTCGACGTAGAGCGCCACATGGTGACCGCCGATGTCGCTGTTGCGGGGGCCCGTCGGGCGCTGGTCGGGGGCCTCGTACTCGAAGACCTCGAAGACCGCCCGGCCGCCCAGCCGGTAGAAGCGCAGCCGCCGCATCACGGCCCGGTCGTCGACGTCCAGATGCTCGCTCATCCAGTGGCCGGTGTCCTGGTAGGGGCCCAGTTCGTACAGGTACGCGCAGCCCAGTACGTCCACGAAGAAGGTGTGGGCCTGGTCCAGGTCCGGCACGGTGAGCCCGATGTGGTCGAGCCCGGTCAGTCCGGGTATCGGCATGATCCCTCCGCTTCCCATCTGAGGGGATCCACATTCAAGAATGGATCCATTTGGTCTTGCGGTCATACTTTCCGAGGCGCATAGTCTTGGTCAAGCGGGCCCCGAACGCCGAGGAGGATCCACCAATGGATCCAATCCGGACTGGATCCGGGCTGGATCGGGACTGGATCCGGTCGGGATCCGGTCGGGATCCGGTCGGGATGCCCGTACTCCTCCACCCACCCCATGATCTTCAGGGAGCGTCCATGCCCAGTCGTGATCCGTTGTCCCCCGGCACCCCCTGGGTGGAGCTGAGCGCCTCGGCGGCCGACTGGGACGCCGCCGAGCCCGGTGCGCTGCTCGCCATGCTGGGCCAGGGCCTGTGGATCCGGGCCTTCGAGGAGTACGCGCTCGAACTCGCCGGGCAGGGGCTGATCCACGGCCCCGTGCACTCCAGCATCGGGCAGGAGGGCGGCGCGGTCGGTTCGGTGCTGCCGCTGCGGAGCGACGACCTCATCAACGGCTCGCACCGCGGCCATCACCAGTTCCTCGCCAAGGCCCTCACCCATGTCCTGCCCGCGCCCTCCGGCGGACTGCCCGAGCTGACCGACGACGTACGGATGGTGCTGCGCCGGACCCTCGCCGAGATCTGCGGGCTGGCCGACGGCTTCTGCCGGGGCCGGGGCGGCTCGATGCACCTCCAGTGGCGGGAGGCCGGGGCGATGGGCACCAACGCCATCGTCGGCGGCGGGGTCCCGCAGGCCGCCGGGTTCGCCTTCAACCAGCTGCGCTCCGGGACGGACGCGGTCACCGTGACCTACTTCGGCGACGGGGCCGTCAACATCGGCTCGGTGCTGGAGACCTTCAATCTGGCGGCGGCCTGGAAACTCCCGGTCTGCTTCTTCATCGAGAACAACCTCTACGCGGTCTCCACCCCGGTCGCCGAGGTGACCGCCGAGCCCCGGCTGTCCGGCCGCGGCCCCGGCTTCGGCATCCCCAGCTGGCGGGTGGACGGCATGGACGCGCTCGCCGTGCGGCTGGCCATGACCGAGGCGCTGGCGCACATGCGCGCCGGGCACGGTCCGACGATCGTCGAGGCCGAGGTGTACCGCTACTTCCACCAGAACGGCCCCTCCCCCGGCAGCGCCTTCGGCTACCGGGACAAGGCGGAGGAGCAGGCGTGGCGGAAGCGCGACCCGCTGGACCAGCTGCGCCGCCAGGTCGTCCGGCGCAAGCTGGCCACCGCCCGCCGGCTGACGGCCGCGCAGCACCGGGTCGAGGAGGTCCTCCGGGAGATCGGTGACTCGCTGCTGGAGCAGGACCCCGGCGGCAGGCCCGGGGTGCGCCGGATCCGCCCGTCCGCCTGGCCCGATCCGGCGTCCGTGAACACCGGGGTGCGCGGCGACCTCACCGAGCTGGACGGCAGCCGCTACGAGGAGGCGGAGACCTTCTCCGGGGAGCTGGCCGAGCGGCGGTTCATCGACCTGGTCAGCGAGGTGATCGGGCGGCGGATGGAGACCGACGAGCGGATCGTCGTCCTCGGCGAGGACGTCAACCGGCTGCGCGGCGGCACCAACGGGGCCACCAAGCGGGCCCTTGAGCGCTTCCCTGAGCGGGTGCTCGGGACGCCGATCAGCGAGAACGCGTTCGCCGGGCTCGGCGGGGGGATGGCGCTGGACGGGCGGTTCCGGCCGGTCGTGGAGTTCATGTACGCCGACTTCATGTGGGTGGCGGCCGATCAGCTGTTCAACCAGATCGCCAAGGCCCGGCACATGTTCGGCGGGACGGAGGCGGTGCCGTTCGTGCTGCGCTCCAAGCTGGCGGCGGGCAGCGGCTACGGCTCGCAGCACACCATGGACCCGGCGGGGGTGCTCACCACGGCGGCCGGGCTGCGGGTGGTCGCCCCGTCCACCCCGTTCGACTACGTGGGCCTGATGAACACGGCGCTGGCCTGCGACGACCCGGTGGTGGTGCTGGAGCACACCGACCTCTACACCGCGACCGGCAGCGCGCCGGTGGACGACCTCGACTACCGCATCCCGGTGGGCAGGGCGGCGCTGCGCCGCGAGGGCGGCGACCTCACCGTCATCTCGTACCTCTCGATGGTCCGGCACTGCCAGGAGGCGCTGGACCAGGTGCCGGAGCTGTCCGCCGACCTGATCGACCTGCGCTGGCTCGACCGCGCCTCCCTGGACTGGGAGACCGTCGGGGCGAGCGTCCGCAAGACCAACCGGGTGCTGATCGTGGAGCAGGGCGCGCGCGGGACGTCGTACGGCGGGTGGCTGGCGGACGAGATCCAGCGGCGGCTGTTCGACTGGCTGGACGCGCCGGTGGAGCGGGTCAGCGGGGGTGAGGCGTCGCCCAACCTCAGCAGGGTGCTGGAGCGGGCGGCCATCGCCCGCACCGAGGAAGTCGTCACCGCGCTGCGCGCACTCGCCGCCCACTGAGCCCACCGACCCAGACCCAGCTAGGAGAAGACCATGGCAACGCTGCTTCGGGTGCCCGAAGTCGCCGCCGGAGCGACGGAAGCCGTCCTGTCCGAGTGGCTGGTCGAGGAACGCGCCCCGTACCGCACCGGCGATCCGATCGTCGTCCTGGAGACCGACAAGGCATTGGTGGAGGTGGCCGCCGAGACGGACGCGGTGCTGCTGCGCGCGCTGGTCCCGGGCGGGACGACGGTCCCCGTGGGCGCCCCGATGGCCCTGATCGGCGACGGGGCGGAAACGGACACGGAGGTGACCCGACTGCTGGCCGAACTGGGGGTGGGGGGCGCGGGGGAGGCGACCGGGGTGGTGGAGGCGGGGCCTTCCGGGGCGGCCGGGGTGGTGGAGGCGGGGCCTCCTGGGGCGGCCAGGGCGGTGGAGGCGGGGCCTCCTGGGGCGGCCGGGGCGGTGGAGGCGGGGCCTCCCGGGGCGGCTGGGTCGGTGCGGGCGGAGGCGCCAGTGGGCCGGGGCGCGGCGGAGGCGGCCAGGGCGGTGGGGCCGGGGACGCCGGAGGCCCCGGTGGGCCCGGTCGCGCGGGAGGCGGCCGGGGCGATGGGGCCGCGGACGCCGGAGGCCCAGGCGGGGCCGGTCACGCCGGAGGCGGCCAGGGCGGTGGGGCCGCGGACACCGGAGGCCCAGGCGGGCCCGGTCGCGCCGTCGGGCGTCGTGGAGGCGGAGCGCGGGCGGGTGTTCATCAGCCCGATCGCCCGGCGCCTGCTGCGCGAGGCGGGCCTGAGCACGGACGGCGTGCGCGGGACGGGTCCGGGGGGCCGGATCGTCCGGCGGGACGCGGAGCGGGCGGTCGCGGAGGCGGTGGTGCCAGCGGTGGCGGAGGTGCCAGCGGTGGCGGTGCCGGAGGTGCCAGCGGTGGCGGTGCCGGAGGTGCCAGCGGTGGCGGTGCCGGAGGTGCCAGCGGTCACGCCGCTGAGGGCGCCCGAGGTCTCGGCCGGGGATCCGGTCCCGCACTCCCGGCTGCGTCTCGCCATCGCGCACCGGCTGACGGCCGCCAAGCAGCAGATCCCGCACTTCTATCTGCGGCGCACGGCCCGTATCGACGCGCTGCTCGCGCTGCGGCAGCAGCTCAACGCGGTGGCGGCGCGGAAGATCTCGGTCAACGATCTGGTGATCGCGGCGGTCGGGGTCGCCCACCGGGAGGTGCCGGACGCCAATGTCATCTGGACCGACGACGGGATGCGCCGCTTCGGCTCGGTCGATGTGGCGGTGGCCATCGCCTCGGACCGGGGACTGGTGACCCCGGTGGTCCGGGAGGTGGAGCGGCTGTCCCCGAGCGGTATCGCCCAGGCGGTACGGGAGTACGTGACCCGCGCGGACGACGGCACCCTGCGCCAGGGGGAGCTGGAGGGCGGCAGCATCACCGTCACCAACCTGGGGATGTACGGGGTCGAGGAGTTCTCGGCGATCATCAACCCCCCGCACTCGGCGATCCTCGCGGTGGGCGCGGGCCGCCCGGCGCCGGTGGTGGTGGACGGCGGGGTGGAGGTGGCCACGCAGATGGCACTGACCCTGTCCGTGGACCATCGGGCGATCGACGGAGCGCTGGCGGCCCGCTGGATGCAGACGCTGGTGACGGCGCTGGAGGAGCCGCTGCGGCTGATCGCCTGACGGATGTCACCGGCCGGGCTGCGGCTGATCACTTGACGGACGCCGTCGGCCGGGCTGCGGCTGATCGCCTGACGGACGCCGTCGGCCGGGCTGCGGCTGATCGCCTGACGGACGCCGTCGGCCGGGCTGCGGCCGATCATCTGACGGGCACCCTCGGCCGGGCCGCGGGCCGATCGTCCGAAACGCCGGGCGGGCGCCTCAAGCCGGGCCCCGGTCGGTCGCCTGACCCCGGCCGGAGGTCTCAGCCGCGCTGCGGGACGCCCAGTTCGAACCAGGTCGTCTTGCCGCGTCCGGCCGGTGAGCTGCCCCAGGCCGTGGCCAGGGCGTCCACGATGAGCATGCCCCGGCCGGACTCCGCCTCGGCGTCGCCGGTCTCGCCGGGGCCGAGGTCGGCGACCAGCAGCGGTGGCCGGGGGTCGCTGTCGCGGACCTCCACCCGCAGATGGTCGGGGTACTCGCGCAGCCGTACGTCCACATCGCTGTCGGCGTGCACCAGGGCGTTGGTGACGACCTCGGTGAGCAGCAGCTCCAGTTCGTCCTGGAGTCCGGCGAGCCCCCAGCCGGGCAGCAGATCCTGCACATAGTGCCTGAGCCGTCCGACATGGCGCAGATCGCGGCGCTGGACGAAGACCTGGGCGACCCTGCCGTACGGGCTCTCGCTGTGGCCGTCGTAGCGGACCAGGAGCAGGGCGAGGTCGTCGTCGCGCAGGGCGGCGGAGCCGGTCTCGCCGACGAGGCGGTCGGCGAGGATCTCCAGGTCCTCGTGCCGACCGCCGGTGAGGGTGGCGCGCAGCCGGGCGAGTCCGGTGTCGACGTCCCGGTGGCTGAGGTCGAGCAGGCCGTCGGTGAAGAGGGCGACGACCGAGCCGGGGGTCAGCGCGCACTCGGTCTGGAGGTAGCCGGAGTCGGCGTCCACGCCGAGCGGCGGGCCGACCTGGACCTCGCAGCTCAGGCTCCGGCCCTGGGCGTCGATGAGGACCGGGACGGGGTGCCCGGCGGAGGCCAGGGTGGCGGTGCCGGTGGCGAGGTCGAGCCAGAGGCAGCAGCAGGTGGCGAAGTGGTTGGTGTCGAGGGCGCTCAGCAGCCGGTTGCTGCGGATCAGCACCTCGGCGGGGTCGTGGCCCTCGGTGGCGTAGGCGCGGACGGCGCTGCGGAGCTGGCCCATGGTGCCGCCGGCCTCCAGGCTGTGGCCCTCGACATCACCGATGACCAGGGCGACCCGGTCGCCGGGCAGCCGGATCATGTCGTACCAGTCGCCGCCGACCTCGGCGCCGACGTCGGCGGGCTGATAGCGGGCGGTGGAGACGATCTCGGGGAGGTGGGGCAGGGTGCGGGGCAGCAGGCCGTGCTGCATGCTGCGGGCGATGAGGTGCTCGCGCTCGTAGGAGCGGGCCCGCTGGAGGGACTGGCCGACCTGGCCCATCATGATCATGAGGGCGGAGAGATCGGCGTCGTGCAGGAGGCGGGGGCGTTCGGCGGCCAGGACGCAGCACCCGGCCGCCTGGCCGTCGGCGATCAGCGGCAGGAACAGCCAGGCGCAGCTGTCGTCGTCGTAGCGGTCCAGGCCGGGGTAGGCGCGGTGGAGGTCGGTGGCCGACGGGTGGAACAGCATCCGCAGTCCCACGGTGGCGTCGGCCTCCGGGGAGCGGCCGGTGAGGACGAGTCCGTCCAGGCCGCGCAGTTCGGTACGGGAGAACCCGGCGGACCCGGCGACCCGCAGCCGTCCCCGTTCGGTCAGGCACAGCGCCATCGACCGTCCGCCGAACGGCCGGACCACCTCCGTCAGGGCGGTGGCGAGGACGTCCCGGACGGTCTTGGCGGAGGTGAGGCCGGTGGCGAGCCGCTGGAAGCGGTAGAGGAAGCCGGTGCTGGAGGCCGGTCCCCAGGGCTCGTCGACGGTCTCGGGGATGAAGACGGGTGCGGGGGGCGGTTCCATCCGGGCGCCCTTTCCGGCCAGCCGTTCCAGTTCGAGGGCGAGGCGGTCGGCGGCGACGGTGAGGTACTCGACGGTCTCGTCGCCCGTCGGGCGGGGCGGGGCCCAGCGCAGGGTGAGCGCGCCGAAGCGGCGGCGCTGGGTGCGGATCGGCACCGAGATCACATTCATCGCGTAGGGCACGAACTGGAAGACCGCGGGCTCGCTGCGCATCAGGTCGCGGATGCGGGCCTCGTCCCACTGGACGGGGCGTCCGGCGCAGTGGGCGATGGCCGTGGCGAACCGCTTGTCGTCGCAGGGCATGCCGGGGGTGATGGTGAAGCCGAGCAGGGTGTCGACGGACATCGCGGGCAGCAGCATCGGGGTCACACCGTGACCGTCCACCTGGTGTCCGGGGGTGCCGGTCGCCAGGTAGATGGTGCTGGTGGCGGGGCTCAGCGCCACATGGACGCCGCGCAGGGTCTGGGCCAGAGACATGTCCCGTTGCCCGTCGAGCAGGGCCCGGCGCCGCTCGTCGCGCGGGCTGGGATCACCTTCCATGCGTTCCATGCTATGCCCGACATGCCCGGACAACCCGGCGGCCAACCCGGTGGCCTGCACCCGCCTCAGGACCGTCCGGCCGGGGTGCGGCGGGGGCGCTGACGGGCCGGGAGGGTGCGGGGCGCCGTTGCGCCGCCCGGGTGGTGACGGGCCGGAACGGTCGGAACGGGGCGGCGACGGGACAGGAACGTGCGGGCCGTTGTGGTGCGGCCGGGGCGGTAGCGGGACAGGAGCGTACGGGCTGCCGCCGTCGTCTTGCGGCCGGGGCGGTAGCCGGACAGGAGCGTACGGGCTGCCGCCGTCGTCTTGCGGCCGGGGCGGTAGCCGGACAGGAACGTGCGGACCGTCGTCGCGCGGCCGGGACGGTAGCGGGAGAGGAACGTGCGGGCCGCCCCCGTCGTGCCCTCGGGGCGGCGGTGCGCCGAAGCCGTACGGGCCCCCGTCGGGCCGTCGGGGCGGTGATGGGACAGGACCGTCCGGGTGGACAGCAGGGTGGCGGCGGCGACCAGGACCACGAAGCCCAGCATGACCACCCTGGCCGGAACGAACTGGGTGACCAGGCCCAGGCCCACCACCGGTACCGACAGTCCGATGTAGGCGCCCAGGAAGAAGCCGGAGAGGACCTCGGCCCGGGACTCGGGCGGGGCGGCGGAACCGGCGGCGCCCATCGCGCCCCGGAAGGCCAGCCCGCTGCCCGCCCCGGTGAGCACCCCGCCGATCACGAAGACCGCGAGGCTGGGCAGCCACATGCCGGTGACCAGCAGGACGAGTCCGGGCAGCAACAGGAACGGGCCGGTGCGCAAGGTGGTGGCCAGTTCGGCGCGGCTCAGCGCGACCTGGGCGGCGGCGCCCGCGGCGAACGCGGCGAAGGCGACCGCTCCGGCGACCGCGTGCGAGTCCTGGTGCAGGGTCGCGGCCAGGAAGCTCGGGGCCAGTGAGGTGAAGACACCGAAGACGGAGAAGGCGGCCAGCGCGGTGGCGGTGGCGGCGAGGAACAGCCCGCGCGCGGAGGCCGGGACGGCGATGCGCTGCGGCCGGTAACGGGGCGCGGGGCGGGGCCGGTCGACGGTCTCGGGCGCCACCGCGATCAGCACGGCCAGCAGCAGCAGCGCCACGGCGAAGACCAGATACGGCAGCTTCAGCGGAGCGGGGGCGTACTGGGCGAGGAACCCGGCGACCAGCGGGCCGACGCCGATCCCGCCGAGGTTGGCGGCGGTGGCGACGACCTGGGCCCGGTGCGGGGAGGCGTCCGGGCGGGCGCGCAGATGCAGTTCGGCGAGATAGGCGGTGGCGGTCGCGGTGGTCAGGCCGATGGCGACACCGCTGATGATCCGGGCGACGATCAGGCCGGTGAGGCCGGGCTCGAACAGGAAGATCAGCGCGGCGGCCGTGCCGAGCAGCAGCGCGGGCACGAGGACCCGCTTGCGGCCGAAGCGGTCGGAGAGATGCCCGGCCAGGAAGAGGCTGGCGATGACACCGACCGCGTAGACCGCGAAGACGAGGGTGATGGTGAGGGTGGAGAAGCCGTCGCGCCGCTGGTAGAGCACGTACAGCGGGGTGGGGACGGCCGAGAAGCCCATGGTGACGAGGAAGGCCGCGGTGGCCGCCCAGAAGCCGAAGGAGTGGTGCCGGCTGCCGGTCCGGCGGTCGGCGGAGGGGGTGGCGGAATCCTCGGGGGAGGCGGTGCGGGTGTCGCTCGCGCTGCTGACGGAAGCCATGAGGGATGCCCTTGTGTGTGGCGGGGTGAATGCCGCGCGTCGTCGTCACGGCCTGCATCCTCAGAGTGCTCCGGCATGGTTATGCTGTCCAACGAAAAGATCGTATCGCTGTCATTGATGTCATGCATGACAGTGGCTGGTGCGGGAGCGGAGGGAACCGTGGAGCTTCGGCATCTGGAGCACTTCGTGGCGGTCGCGGAGGAGCGCAGCTTCACCCGGGCCGCGGCGCGGCTGTATCTGGGGCAGTCGGCGCTGTCGGTGTCGGTGCGGTCGCTGGAGCGCGAGCTGGACAGCCGGCTGTTCGACCGCTCGACCCACCATGTGCGGCTGACCGACGCCGGTCAGGCGCTGCTGCCGGAGGCGCGGGCGGTCCTGCTGGCCGCCGAGTCGGCCCGCGACGCGGTGGCCGCCGTCCAGGGCGGGGTACGGGGCTCGGTGCGGGTCGGGATCATGCACGCGATGACGATGATCGACTTCGCCGGGCTGCTGACCCGCTACCACCGGGATCACCCCCGAGTACGGATCGTGCCGGGCGCGGCGCAGGGCGGTTCGGCGCAGCTGGTGTCCCAGGTCCTCGACGGCAGCCTGGATCTGGCGTTCGCGGGGCTGCCCGGTGACTACCCGGCGGGGCTGACCGTCCATCACCTCACCTCCGAGCCGATGCTGCTGGCCTGCCCGGAGGACCACCCCTTCGCCGCCCGCGACGACATCGGCCTCGCCGAGCTGGACGGACAGCCCTTCGTCGACTTCCCCGAGGGCTGGGGCATCCGGCTCAGCGTCGACCGGCTGTTCCGGCGGACGGGGATCGGCCGGACGGTGGGGGTGGAGGTGGCCGATGTGCCGACGGTGGTCGAACTGGTCCGCGCGGGCTTCGGGTTCGCCTTCCTCACCGCGACCCTGGCGGCGGGCTCGCGCGGCGGGGTGGGGCTGCGCCCGGTCCGGCCCCAGCCGCAGTTCGTCACCTCGCTGGTGACGGCGTCCGGTCGACGCCCGTCGGCGGCGGCCCGCGCGCTGATCGACCTGGTGCGGGCGGAGTATCCGGCACCGGAGGGACGGGTGCCTGCCTGACGGGGGGGTGGGGTGGTGTCGCCGGGTACGGAAGCGGCGGCGCCGAGCAGGGCGTTGAGCGGGACGTTGAGCGGGCGGCCGGGGCGGAAAACGGCTGGGGCGGGGCTCGGCGGCGTTGTTAGCGTGCGGGAGTGATCTCCGACGGCGCTGATACTCCTGATACGCCCGGCACTCCCAGTACTCCCGGTGTTTTCGGTACTCCCGGTACCTCCGACACCCCTGATGTCCCTGAGATTCCCGGTACTCCCGGTACTCCCGGCACTCCCGCTACCCCCGATGTCCCCACCACCCCCACCACCCCCACCATCCCTGAAGGTCCCGGCATCCCTGAAGGTCCCGGCACCCCCCTCCCCCACCGCGTCGCCGCCGCCGTGCTGCGGGATCACGGGGCCGATCCGCGGGCGGCCGAGGCCGGGCGGGGTTGGACCAACATCACCTGGCTCGCCGGGGAGCTGGTGGTCCGGGTCGCCCGGCACGCGGGGCCCGCGGAGCTGCTGCGCGAGGAACGGCTGCTGCGGCTGCTGCCGCCCGGGGCCGGGTGCCCGCCCGTGCTCGACTCGGGGGTGCGGGACGGGCACGAGTGGGTGCTGACCCGCCGGGTGCCGGGCCGGAGTCTGGAGGAGGTCTGGCCGTCGCTGGACCTCGCCGCCCGGTCCCGGGCCGTCGAGCAGATGTGGGAACGCGCGCGGGAGGTCCACCGGGTCGAGGTGCGGAGCGTGGCACCGTACGTGCGGGACCGCTCGCCGTTCTTCGCCGGGAGCCCGGCGGAGGCGACGGCGGCGCTGGCACGGCTGGTGGGCGCGGGCGCGCTCCCCGCGCCGGTGGCTCAGGGGCTCGGCCCGGTGCTGGACCGGTTCTGGGCCGCGCTGCCCGGTGCGCCCGAGGTGCTGAACCACGGCGACTTCTGTCTGCCGAACACCCTGTGGCACGAGGGCCGGGTCACCGCCCTGCTCGACTTCGAGTTCGCCGTCGTCGCCCCGCTCGCGGTCGACCTCAACGAGCTGGTCAAGACGGCCTTCGCCCCCGGCGCCGACGACGGCCGGGGCGCCCCGCGCGAGACGGTCGCCCGGATCGCCGCCGCCGAACTCGACGCGGCCGGCGGCCCCGACGTGCTCCTCGGGTACGCCGTCCTGCTGGAGATCTGGGCCCTGGAGAACGACCTCGCCGCGGACGAGCCCGACGAGCGGGACCGGGCCACCGCGACCGCCCTCCTCACCGGGTTCGCGGCGGGCGACGGCGGCCTCTACGCCCCGGTGCTGACCGGGACCCGGTGAGGACCACCGCCGCCCGGTTCACCGGAACATGCCGCCGTCGACCCGGCGACGACCCCGGCCCTCTCGGATCCTTTCGCGTCCCTGGGCAGCGGTTACGCTGAGCGCATGCCGTCAAGACGCCGTACCGCACGCCAGACCGATCTGCTGGAACGGCTGGTGGCGCTGCTGGCGGCGGAGGGTTTCGCCTCGTTCACCCTGGACGAGCTGACCGAGCGGCTGCGCTGCTCCAAGACCACGCTGTACCAGCTGGCCGGCAGCAAGCAGGAACTCGTCCGCGAGGCGGTCAAGCACTACTTCCGCGAGGCCACCAAGGTCATCGAGCAGCAGGTGGCGGACGCCTCGGCGCCCTCGGAGCGGGTCGTGGTCTATCTGAACGCGGTCGCCGAGCAGCTCAAGCCGCTGTCCCGGCGGTTCCTGGACGACATGGCCGCCTTCGAACCGGCCCGCGAGGTCTACGAGGCCAACACCCGGATCGCGGCGGAGCGCCTGCGGCAGCTGATCACCGAGGGTGTGGCGGCGGGGGCCTTCCGCGATGTGCACGCGGCCTTCGTGGGCGAGGTGGTCGCCGCGACGATGCAGGAGATCCAGCGCGGCGAGATCGCCACCCGCACCGGGCTGACCGACTCGGAGGCGTACGCGGAGCTGGCGTCACTGATCGTGCACGCCGTCTCCCCCTGAGAACCGGTCCCCGGCTCCCGTCTGAGCCGGTCTCCGGCCCCCTGAACCGGTCTCCGGCCCCCGTCAGAGCCGCGCGCCCCACTCCCTGAGCAGCTCCGCCACATCCGGCACCCCCCGCGCCCCCGGCGGCTCGGGCTCGGCGTTCGGGGTGCGGGAGAAGCGGGGGGCCGGGGCCGCCTGGAGGATGCCGCCGGTCTCGACCAGGGTGCGGCGGGCCGCCATATGGGGGTGGGCGGCGGCCTCGGCGAAGGTGAGGACCGGGGTCACACAGGCGTCCGTACCGGCGAAGTGGGCCGCCCAGTCGTCGCGGGTGCGGCTGAGGAAACATCCGGTGAAGCGGGCGCGCAGGGCGGGCCAGCCGGAACGGTCCTCCTGGGCCGGGAGGGCGGCCGGGTCCAGGCCGAGGCCGGTCAGCAGCGCGGCGTAGAAGTGCGGTTCGAGGGCGGCCACGGCGACGAAACCGCCGTCGGCGCAGGTGTAGGTGTCGTAGTAGGGGGCGGCGCCGTCGAAGACGTTGGCGCCCCGGTCGTCGGACCAGACACCCATGCCGCGCAGGGCGAAGGTCATCTGGGCGAGCAGGGCGGCGCCGTCGACCATGGCGGCGTCCACGGTCTGCCCGGCGCCGGAGCGGGCGCGTTCGAGGAGCGCCGCGAGGATGCCGACGACCAGCAGCAGGGAGCCGCCGCCGAAGTCGCCGACCAGATTGAGCGGCGGGGGCGGCGGACCGTCGGGGCGGCCCATGGCGTTCAGGACGCCGGTCAGGCCGATGTAGTTGAGGTCGTGGCCGGGTGCCTGGGCGAGCGGACCGTCCTGGCCCCAGCCGGTGATCCGGGCGTAGACCAGGGCCGGGTTGCGGGCGGAGCAGTCGCCGGGTCCGACGCCGAGCCGCTCGGCGACCCCGGGGCGCAGCCCCTCGATCAGGACGTCGGCGCGCTCGGCGAGGGCCAGCACCTGCTCCCGGTCCTCCGTCCGC
Source organism: Streptomyces sp. NPDC004610 (assembly GCF_040609715.1). Lineage (NCBI taxonomy): Bacteria > Bacillati > Actinomycetota > Actinomycetes > Kitasatosporales > Streptomycetaceae > Streptomyces > Streptomyces sp. NPDC004610. Next base: position 63,008 of record NZ_JBEXLA010000024.1, read on the forward strand.
TTGAGATCGGCGAAGAGCGAGCGCCGGCCGCGCAGCACGATGTCGGTGGCCCCGTCCGGGCCGAGCCGCAGTGCCCGCCCGGCGGGCCGTTCCACCCGGACGACATCGGCGCCGAGGTCCGCCAGCACCATCGCGGCATGGGGAGCGGGCCCGAGTCCCGCCAGCTCAAGAACGCGCAGTCCGGCGAGGGGACCCGTGGACCCGTCTCTGGGAAACATGGCATTACCGTACCTCAGGCGATACTGTTGTATCGCTAGCCGTATCAATAATCACGCGAACCACACCGCCACCGAGCGCCACTCACGACGGTCATCGGTGACCGATGAACGGCTACCGGCAGCCGATGACCGCGCGACCGGTGACCGGTGACCAATAACCAGTAACCAAATGACCGTGATCGCTGATCATCAACCGACCCAGTGCCAGGACCGGGGGACCTCATGCCCGCCACCCGTACACTCCCCACGCCGGAAGCCGTCGACCTGATCGGGCTGACCCGTGAGCTGGCCGCGAAGGAACTCGCGCCGCGGGTCGCGGAGGCCGAGGCCGAGGAGCGGTTCCCCCGCGAGGTCTTCCGCACCCTCGGCCGCGCCGGGCTGCTGAGCCTGCCCTACCCGGAGGAGTACGGCGGCGGCGACCAGCCCTACGAGATCTATCTCCAGGTCCTGGAGGAGATCGCGTCGGTGTGGTCCAGCGTCGCGGTCGGCGTCTCCGTGCACGCGCTGTCCTGCTACGCGCTGGCCGCCTTCGGCACCGAGGAGCAGCGCGAGGAGTGGCTGCCGGACATGCTGGGCGGCGAACTGCTCGGCGCGTACGCGCTGTCCGAGGCGCACGCGGGCTCCGACCCCGGCGCGATGCGCACCCGGGCCGTCCGCGACGGCGGCGACTATGTGCTGAACGGCGCCAAGGCCTGGATCACCCACGGCGGGCACGCCGACTTCTACACCGTCATGGCCCGTACCTCCGACGACCGTTCGCACGGCATCTCCTGCTTCCTGGTCCCGGCCGCCACCCCCGGTCTGATCGCCGACCCGCCCGAGCGGAAGATGGGCCTCACCGGCTCCGCCACCGCCACCATCCGGCTGGAGGACGTCCGGGTCCCGGCCCGGCGCCGGATCGGCGCGGAGGGCCAGGGCCTGCGCATCGCGTTCGCCGGACTGGACTCCGGGCGGCTCGGCATCGCCTCCGTCGGGGTCGGACTCGCCCAGGGCGCGCTGGACCACGCGGTGCGCTACGCCCGTGAGCGGGAGACGTTCGGGCAGGCCATCATCGACCACCAGGGCCTGGCCTTCGTCCTCGCGGACATGGCCGCCGCCGTCCAGTCCGCCCGCGCCACCACCCTCGCCGCGGCCCGGCTGCGGGACCAGGGGCTGCCGTTCGGCACCGAGGCGGCGGTGGCCAAACTCGTCGCCACCGACAACGCGATGAAGGTCACAACGGACGCGGTCCAGGTGCTGGGAGGCTACGGATACACCCGTGACTTCCCGGTCGAGCGCTATATGCGCGAGGCCAAGGTCATGCAGATCTTCGAAGGCACCAACCAGATCCAGCGGCTGATCATCGGCCGCGGACTGAAGCACGACGACCGAGGCGACCTGCGGGTCCGGAACCAGGAGAACTGATGCGCATCGACCAGACCGCCGCGATCGTGACCGGCGGAGCGTCCGGGCTGGGGGCCGCGACCGCCGCGGCCCTCGCCAAGCAGGGGGCCCAGGTCTTCGTCCTGGACCTCACGGCGGGCGACGCGGGCGACACCGGCCCCGGCAGCATCACCTATCTGACGACCGACATCACCGACCCGGAGGCCGTCCGGGAGGCCGTCGCCACGGCCGCCGGGAGCGGCGCCCCGCTGCGGACGGCGGTCAACTGCGCCGGTATCGCGCCCTCGATGCGGATCCTCGGCAAGAAGGGCGTGCACGACCTCGCCCTGTACGCCAAGGTCATCCAGGTCAATCTGATCGGCACCTTCAACGTCCTGGCACTGGCCGGTGAGGCCATCGCCCGGACCGAGGCCGACGAGCACGGCCAGCGCGGCGTCATCGTCAACACCGCCTCGGTCGCCGCGTACGAGGGCCAGGTCGGGCAGGCCGCCTACGCCTCCTCCAAGGGCGGGGTCGTCGGACTGACCCTGCCGGCCGCCCGTGACCTCGCCCAGTACGGCATCCGGGTGTGCACCATCGCCCCCGGCATCGTGGAGACGCCGATGCTGGCCACGATCTCCGAGGAGTTCCGCGCCTCGCTCGCCGCCGGGGTGCCCTTCCCGCAGCGCCTGGGCCGCCCCGACGAGTACGCGCAACTCGCCCTCGCGATCATCGAGCACGACTACCTCAACGGCGAGACCATCCGCATGGACGGCGCCCTGCGGATGGCTCCGCGCTGATCCGGCGCAGGAATGGCTCCGCACCGACCCGGCGGAGCGACCGGGGCCGGGGCCGGGACCGGGGCCGGGACCGGGGCCGGGACCGGGACCGGGGCCGGGACCGGGACCGGGGCTGGGAGAACCGCGCAACGCAACCTCGTTGCGCTAAACTACCCGGATGACCACCTCGTTCCAGCGGGCCCGGCGCCCCGAGCACAAGGAGCGGCGCCGCCAGGACATCCTGGACGCCGCCGCCACCCTGGGGCGCCGCGACGGGGTACGGGCCGTGACCCTCACCGACCTCGCGGCCGAGGCGGGGGTGCACAAGTCGGCCGTACTGCGCTACTTCGAGTCGCGCGAGGCGGTGTTCCTGCTGCTCACGGCCCAGTCCTGGCAGGACTGGGCGGGCGCGGTCGAAGACCGGCTGACCGGCCCGGCCGACCCGCGCGAGATCGCCGCCGCCCTGGCCGGCACCCTCGCCGACCGCCCCCTGTTCTGCGATCTGCTCGCCCACGCCCCGCTCCATCTGGAGCGGGGGGTGTCGCAGCAGGAGGTCCGCGCCTTCAAGGTGACCGTCTTCAAGGCCGTCGACCGCCTGGTCGAGACCCTCACCACCGCCCTGCCGGGCGTCACCCGGCCCGGGGCCGTAGATGTGATCGCCGGGGTGACAGGGCTGGCGGCCTCCCTCTGGCAGACCGCCAACCCCCCGGACACCCTGGCCCGCCTCTACGCCGAGGACCCGGCCTTTGCGCACACCCCGGTGGAGTTCGCCCCGCGCCTGGAACGCCTGGTGGCCCTGCTGCTGACGGCGACGGCCCAGACGGCGGGCTCGTAACGGCACAGCCCCCGATTCACAACCCGGCGATGGCGTTCCACCGCTTGCCGAACTCCATCCGCTCCTCGGCGGTGATGTCCCGCGCGATGGACAGCCGCTCCCGCATCCCGTCGTCGGGGAAGATCAGCGGATCCTCGGCGAGGGCGGCCAGCTCCCCGTCCTTCGAGGAGGCGAGGACATCACGGGCGGCGGGCACAGGACACACATAGTTGACCCACGCGGCCAGTTCCGCGGCGACCTCGGGCTCGTAGTAGTAGTCGATCAGCCGCTCGGCGTTGGCCTTGTGGGCGGCGAGGTTGGGGATCATCAGCGACTCGGCCCACAGCTCGGCGCCCTCCTCGGGGACGACGAACTCGATGTCGGGGTCGTCGGCCTGGAGCTGGATCACATCGCCGGAGTACGCCTGGCAGGCGAGGACATCCCCGCTGGAGAGGTCCTTGATGTAGTCGTTGCCGGTGAAGCGGCGGATCTGGCCGCTGCGCACCTGCCGGTCCACCTGGTCGCAGACCTGGTGGAAGTCGCGGGCGGTCCAGCGGGTGATGTCGACGCCGTTGCCCAGCATCAGCAGCGCGAACGCCTCGTCCAGCCCGGACAGCAGGGTGACCCGCCCCTTCAGATCCTTCGCCCACAGATCCGACACGTTCCGGATCTCCCGGCCGAGCCGCCGCCGGTTGTAGGCGATGCCGGTGATCCCGGACTGCCAGGGCACGGTGTACTTGCGGCCGGGGTCGAAGGCGGGCGAGCGCAGCAGCGGATCCAGATACCGGGTGACATTGGGCTGCCGGGCGCGGTCCATCTCCTGCACCCAGCCGAGCCGCACGAACCGGGCGCACATCCAGTCGCTGATGACGATGAGATCGCGGTCGGTGGCCTGATGGTTCATCAGCGAGGGGCTGATCTTGCCGAAGAACTCGTCGTTGTCGTTGATCTCCTCGACATAGTCGACGGAGATCCCGGTCCGCTTCTCGAACGCGTCGAGGGTGGGCCGGCGGGTGGTGTTCTCGTCGTCGGTGTCGATGTAGAGCGGCCAGTTGGCGAACACCAGCCGCTGATCCCGCGCGGACCGGTCGGCCCCGGCCCGGTCCCCCGGCGCCACATAGGCAGCGGGCACCCCGCACCCCGCGAGCGCCCCGAGCACAGCACCCCCACCGAGCCCACGCAACAAGGCCCGACGGGACACCCCGAAAGAGTTCATAACCACCATCCCCGCAGCATGCGCCGCCCCCCGAACCCCGGACAACAGACGCAACGTCAAGCAAACGGCACCGTCAAAGACACCTTGTCGAAGACGCCGCAAAGGGGCGCTGGGGGTACCCCCTCTGGGGGAGGAACTGCGCGACCAGCCACAACCGGCCCGCAGTCCCCCACGAAGAAAAACCACTCACCACCCCGGACCGAATGTCAGTCCAGGGAGGTCATCACATGCTTGATCCGCGTGTAGTCATCAAACCCGTAACCGGAAAGGTCCTTGCCGTACCCCGACTTCTTGAACCCCCCATGGGGCATCTCCGCCACGAGAGGAATATGCGTGTTGATCCACACGCACCCGAAGTCCAGCACCTTGGACATCCGCATCGCCCGCCCATGGTCCTTCGTCCACACCGACGACGCCAGCGCGTACTCCACACCGTTGGCCCACCGCACGGCCTGCGCCTCGTCCGTGAACGACTGGACCGTGATGACCGGCCCGAACACCTCGTTCTGGATGATCTCGTCGTCCTGCTGGAGCCCCGACACCACGGTCGGCGCGTAGAAGTACCCGGTCTCACCCACCCGGTGGCCACCGGCCTGCACCTTGGCGTGGGCCGGGAGGCGGTCGATGAACCCGGAGACCTGGGCGAGCTGGTTCGGGTTGTTCAGCGGCCCGTACAGCACGTCCTCGTCGTCCGGCTGCCCGGTCTTCGTGCCCGCGGCGACAGCCGCGAGCGCGGCGACGAACTCGTCGTGGATGGACTCCTGGACCAGCACGCGCGTGGCGGCCGTACAGTCCTGACCGGCGTTGAAGAAGCCCGCCGTGGAGATGTCCTCGACGGCCTTGGCGATGTCGACGTCCTCGAAGACGACGACCGGCGCCTTGCCGCCCAGCTCCAGATGGACCCGCTTGACATCCTTCGCGGCGGACTCGGCGACCGAGATGCCGGCCCGTACCGACCCGGTGATGGAGGCCATCGCCGGGGTGGGGTGCTCGACCATCAGCCGCCCGGTGTCGCGGTCGCCGCAGATGACGTTGAAGACACCCTTGGGGACGACGGAGCCGATGATCTCGGCGATCAGCACGGTCGACGCCGGGGTGGTGTCGGACGGCTTCAGCACCACCGTGTTGCCCGCGGCGAGCGCCGGGGCGAACTTCCACACGGCCATCATCATCGGGTAGTTCCAGGGCGCGACCTGCGCGCAGACACCGACCGGCTCGCGGCGGACGATGGAGGTGAGGCCCTCCATGTACTCACCGGCCGAGCGGCCCTCCAGCATCCGGGCCGCCCCCGCGAAGAAGCGGATCTGGTCGACCATCGGCGGGATCTCCTCGGTGCGGGTGAGCCCGATGGGCTTGCCCGTGTTCTCCACCTCGGCCGCGATGAGTTCCTCGGCGCGCTCCTCGAAGAGGTCGGCGATCTTCAGGAGGGCCTTCTGGCGCTCCGCCGGGGTGCTGTCCCGCCACGCCGGGAACGCCGCCGCGGCGGCGGCCATGGCGGCGTCGACGTCGGACTCCCCGGACAGCGGCGCGGTGGCGTACGCCTCGCCGGTCGCCGGGTTCACCACCTCGGTGGTGCGTCCGTCGGCGGCGTCCCGGAACTCTCCGTCGATGTAGTTGCGCAGACGACGCAGCTCGGTGCTCACTTCCGGCCCTCCAAGTGTGTGTACCCGTGTGGGTGTCCAGTACCTGAGACACCCAGCGTAATCGGTAGCCCCACGGTTTCAACACCCCCCGCCGCGCCGAACCTGCGAAATCCGCACACTCAGGCCCCATGAACAACGAAATTCATCGCTCAGCTCTTGCGAAACGGTCGAGACCTCGGGCACAGTGAGCTTCGTGGCCAGTCGAAGCGCAGAGCCCAGGGGCTCCAGTCAGTCCAGGACCGGGAACGGCAGTCCCACCCTGGACGATGTCTCCCTCGCCATCATCGAGCAACTCCAGGAGGACGGCCGCAGGCCGTACGCCGCGATCGGCAAGGCCGTCGGCCTGTCGGAGGCGGCGGTGCGCCAGCGCGTCCAGAAGCTGCTCGATCAGGGTGTGATGCAGATCGTCGCTGTCACGGACCCGCTCACCGTGGGCTTCCGCCGGCAGGCGATGGTCGGCATCAACGTCGAGGGTGACGTGGAGGCCGCGGCCGAGGCGCTGACGGCCATGTCCGAGTGCGAGTACGTGGTGATGACCGCGGGCTCGTTCGATCTGATGGTGGAGATCGTCTGCGAGGACGACGACCATCTGCTCGATGTCATCAACCGACGCATCCGGGCCATGCCCGGAGTGCGCTCCACCGAGAGTTTCGTCTATCTGAAGCTCAAGAAGCAGACCTATATGTGGGGAACCCGATAACCCGTGAGGACCCGATAACCGTGAGCACCAAGGACCTCAGCCAGAGCGCCTACGACCACCTGTGGATGCACTTCACCCGCATGTCGTCGTACGAGAACTCCCCCGTCCCCACGATCGTGCGGGGTGAGGGCACCTACATCTACGACGACAAGGGCAAGCGCTACCTCGACGGGCTCGCCGGTCTCTTCGTCGTCCAGGCCGGTCACGGCCGGGTCGAGCTGGCCGAGGCCGCCGCCAAGCAGGCGCAGGAGCTGGCGTTCTTCCCGGTGTGGTCCTACGCCCACCCGAAGGCAGTCGAGCTGGCCGAGCGTCTCGCGCACCACGCGCCCGGCGACCTCAACAAGGTCTTCTTCACCACCGGTGGCGGCGAGGCCGTCGAGACCGCCTGGAAGCTGGCCAAGCAGTACTTCAAGCTCCAGGGCAAGCCGACGAAGTACAAGGTCATCTCGCGTGCGGTCGCCTACCACGGCACCCCGCAGGGCGCCCTGTCCATCACCGGCCTCCCGGCGCTGAAGGCCCCCTTCGAGCCGCTGGTCCCGGGCGCCCACAAGGTCCCGAACACCAACATCTACCGCGCCCCGATCCACGGCGACGACCCCGAGGCGTTCGGCCGCTGGGCCGCCGACCAGATCGAGCAGGAGATCCTGTTCGAGGGCCCGGAGACGGTCGCCGCGGTCTTCCTGGAGCCGGTGCAGAACGCGGGCGGCTGCTTCCCGCCCCCGCCCGGCTACTTCCAGCGGGTCCGCGAGATCTGCGACCAGTACGACGTACTGCTGGTCTCGGACGAGGTCATCTGCGCCTTCGGCCGCCTCGGCACGATCTTCGCCTGCGACAAGTTCGACTACGTACCGGACATGATCACCTGCGCCAAGGGCATGACCTCGGGCTACTCCCCGATCGGCGCCTGCATCGTCTCCGACCGGGTCGCCGAGCCGTTCTACCAGGGCGACAACACCTTCCTGCACGGCTACACCTTCGGCGGCCACCCGGTCTCCGCGGCGGTCGGCCTCGCCAACCTCGACCTGTTCGAGCGCGAGAACCTCACCCAGCACGTGCTGGACAACGAGGGCGCCTTCCTCTCCACCCTCCAGAAGCTGCACGACCTCCCGATCGTCGGCGACGTCCGCGGCAACGGCTTCTTCTACGGCATCGAGCTGGTGAAGGACAAGGCCACCAAGGAGACGTTCAACGACGAGGAGACCGAGCGCGTCCTGTACGGCTTCCTCTCGAAGGCGCTCTACGACAACGGCCTGTACTGCCGGGCCGACGACCGCGGCGACCCGGTCGTCCAGCTCGCCCCGCCGCTGATCTCAGACCAGTCGACCTTCGACGAGATCGAGCAGATCCTGCGCGCGACCCTGACGGAGGCGTGGACCAAGCTCTGATCCCCGCCCCGCATGGTTTGTGATCTTCCGTCTGGATGATCATCCCGGCCCCGGTGCCGTCCGTTCGAGTGAGAAACGGCGGCCCGGGGCCGCGTGCTGTCCGGCCCCGGCAGGGCGAGTCCCTAGCGTGCCCAGTGACCGATCGGCCCAGCCTTCGTTCCCCCGCCCGGGGGAGACGGCACGGGGGAACCAGGGATTCACAGACCAGCCGAACAGAGGTGTACGCCCATGGAGGCCCCGCCGGACAACGACGTGCTGTGGGCACGCTCCCTGCACTTCACCCACGACGACGGCTCCCCGGCGCTGAGCGGGGTCTCGCTCGGCGTCCGGGAGGGCGAGATCCTCGCCGTCGGCGGCCCGCGCGGCAGCGGCAAGACATCCCTGCTGCGCTGTCTGTCCGGACTGGCCCGGCCCCGGCGGGGCGAGGTCTGGTTCAACAGCGTCCCGGTGCACACCATGGGCCCGCTGGCCCGGGAACGGCTGCGCCGCGACCGGTTCGGCTGGATCGACCCGGCCCCCGTCCTCGTCCCGGAGCTGACCGTCTGGGAGAACGCGGCGCTGCCGCTGATGCTGCGCGGCACCAGCAGGCGCCGGGCCAGGACCGCCGCCCTGGAGTGGCTGGAGCGGCTCGACATCGGCGACCGGGCCCGCCGCTATCCCCACCAGCTCCAGCAGGCCGAGCGGCAGCGCGCCTGTATCGCCCGCGCCCTGGCCCCGGCCCCCTCGGTGCTGTTCGCCGACGAACCGACCGCGCCCCTGCACCGCGCCGACCGCGCCCATGTGCTGCGCACCCTCACCACGGCGGCCCGCTCGCACGGGATCACGGTGCTGCTGGCCACCCATGACGCCGAGACCGCCGCGCTCGCCGACCGCACGGTCGCGCTGCTGGACGGGCGGCGGGTGCACACCGTCCAGCTGCCGCCGGACGACGGGGTGGACCCGGCGGACACGGCGGACGCGCCGGACGAGTCGGAGGAGGGCCGGGCCGAGTGCTCGCTGTCCGTCTGAGCCGGGCCGGCCGCCCCGCCGTCCAGTTGCGCAGGCTGCTGGTCGCGGCGGCGGCCGGGGGCACCGGTTTTCTGCTGCTGTGCACCCTCGGCCACGCCCTGGGCCACCCCGGTGACGCGAGCGGTTCGGCGCTGCGGCTGGCCTGGTGCCTGGTGCCGGTCGCCGCGACCGTGCAGTTCGCGGTGGCGGTGGCCCGTACGGACCCCGGCACCCTGCCCCGTCCCGGGCTCTCCGCGATCGGGCTCGGCCCGGCCCGGCTGATGGCGATCTCGGCGACCACCACCGCCCTCGCCACCACCCTGGGCTCGATGCTGGCGCTGCTGTTCTTCCTGCATCTGCGCGGCGACCTGAGCGGTATGCCGTTCGACGGCGCCGCCGCCGACACCCTCGCCGCCGGACTGCCCCTGCCGCTGCCGGCCGCCCTCACCCTGCTCGCCGTCGTCCCGTGCACCGCGTCCCTGGTCACCGCCCTGGTGCTGCGCCCCCGTGAACGCGGCGCCGTCGGCCGGGCGGCCCTCGCCCGCTGGCGGGCCCGGCGGGCAGCGGAGCGGACGGAAGAGCGGACGCAGGAGCGGACAGCGACGGCCGGGCGGACGGAGGCGGCCGAGGCGGCCCCCGAGCGCGCCGCGGCGGCGGTGGCGGCGCCCCCCGCCGCCGAGCCGCCCGTCCCCACCGGGCTGCCCTGGGGCGTCGCGGTGCTGGCGGCGGGCCTCGCGGTGGAGGCGTACGCCACCCGGGTCGCCCCCGGCAGCGCGACGGCCACCCTGCCGGGCGGGCTGCGCGCGGGACCGGTCAGCGTGCTGATCGGCTGGACGCTCACCGCGGTGGGCCTGGCGCTCGCCGGACCGGGGCTGACCCATCTGTGCGGACGGCTGCTCCAGACCGTACGGCCGGGTGCGCTGCGGCTGCTGGCGGGGCGGGTGCTGATGGCCGAGTCCGGGCGGATCGGGCGCCCGCTGGGCGTGGTCTGCGCGGTGGGGTCGGCGGCGTTCGCGACGGCCGCGCTGCACGATCCCGGGGGCGCGGACGAGCCGGTCTTCGGCCCGCTCACCACGCTCGGGGCGCTGCTGGTGGCGGGCTGCGCGCTGGCCACCCTGGCGACCGCCGCCGTCGAGGCCCGGCACGCCCGCGCCGACACCACCGCCGCGCTGCTCAGGCTCGGCGCCCCGGCCACCACCCTGCGCGGCGCGGCGGCCCTGCGCGCGGGCGCGCTGCTGGCGCTGTTCGGTCCGCTGACCCTGCTGGTGGCCCAACTGGCGGCCCAGCCCCTGCTGCGCTGACCGCGATACGGTCACCGCCCCCCCGGTGGCCGATGAGTTTCCCGGCGCCCCCGGGTCTACCCCACCGAACGGCACAGTGCCCCCCGATGGGAGAGATCCGGATGTACCAGCAGATGATTTTCGTGAACCTGCCCGTGCGCGACCTCGCCGCGTCGAAGACGTTCTTCACCGAGCTGGGCTATGCGATCAACGCCCAGTTCAGTGACGACAGCACGGCGTCCGTGGTGATCAGCGACACCATCGTGGCGATGCTGCACACCCCGGAGAAGTACGGGATCTTCACCAAGAAGGAGATCGCGGACGCCACCCGGACCAGCGAGGTGCTGATCGCGCTCAGCGCCGAGAGCCGCGAGAAGGTCGACGAGCTGGTCGGCAAGGCCCTGGCGGCGGGCGGCACGGCCACCGGCGAGACCCAGGACCACGGCTTCATGTACGGCCGCGCCTTCGACGATCTCGACGGCCACACCTGGGAGATCGTCTGGATGGACCCGGCGGCGGTGCAGGGCTGAGCACCCGGGGCGCGGGAGGCGGCAGCTGACGCCTCCGCAAACCTTGGACTCTGTAAAGACATCGAAAAGTGGCCGGATCAAACGGACACGGGGATTGACGCTCCTTAAGGGACGCTTATAACTCTATGAGCCTGATGGGGGCGCAGCCTTCACGGCAGCTCCCTCAACCCCCCGCATTTACAGAGCCCTTAAGGACAAACGTGTCCATATCCCGCCGCACCGCACGGCGTTCCGTGCGTGCCCTCGGTGTAGCCGCCGCCTCGGCCGCACTCGCGCTCAGCGCCGCGGGCACCGCACTCGCCTGCGACATCAGTGAGTTCTCCGCCGCCGCGATCTGCGACGGCACCAAGGGTGTCATCACCGTCACCGACAAGGACCCGACCGGTGTGCCCGCCCTGGTCACCGTCTATCTGGAGAACAACGGCGCCGATGAGAAGCTGATCGGCAGCCAGGAGGTGAAGGGCTCCCGCGAGGGCGTGACCATCACCTTCGAGGAGGACTGGAAGCCCAACGCGGAGTACCGCATCCACGTCAAGGCCGGCGACCAGGTCGACGAGGACATCAAGCCGAACCTGGTCACCCCGTCCACCGCCTGCACAACGGACGGCACCGCGACCCCGACGCCCACGCCGACCCCGTCGGAGTCGGTGCCGGAGTCCACTGCGCCCGCGGAGTCCGAGACGCCCGCGCCGACGCCGTCCGCCCCCGAGGAGAGCAGCAGCGCCCCCGCGCCGGGTGAGTCGGTGAGCAACGCGCCGTCCCCGGCCGCCGGTCAGTCCAACCTCGCCGAGACCGGCGCCGACTCCAACACCGGGATGATCGCCGGTATCGCCGCGGCGCTGGTCGTCGTCGGCGGTGGCGCGGTCTTCTTCGGCTTCCGCCGCCGGGGAGCGAGCGACAGCCGCTGATCCGCAGTTGCTGCACGGGCGCGGCCCGTTCCCCGGAGCCACCGGGGAACGGGCCGCGCCCTGTGTCGCCCGCCTACGCGAAGTCGTACACCGCGAACTCGGCGATCGACCGGTAACCGAGCCGCTGGTAGAGCGCGTTGCTCGTCGGGTTGGCCAGATTGGTGTAGAGCACGACCTCCTCGGCACCGGCGTCCAGCGCGGCCCGGCTCACCGCCACCGTCGCGGCCCCGCCGTAGCTCCGGCCGCGCAGCTGCTCCGGCGTGTAGACGGGGTCGATCCGGACCTGGCCCCCGATCAGGGGATTGGCACCGGCCATGGCGACGGGGACGCCGTCCGGGTTCTCCCAGTAGGTGTAGGTCTTCTCGCCGAAGCGGGTGCTCGCCCAGGTCTCGGCGTCGATGGTGACCTCCTCGCCGAAGTACGCGGCCAGCTCCCGGCACCACTGCATGATGTGCTCGTGATCGGCGTCCCCGGCCGGCCGGGCGCTCCCCTCGGGGAACGGGTCGGGCAGGGTGAGCGTGCCGAGCCGGTACAGCCCGAGTTCGACCCGGATGTCCGCCGAGGCCCCGGTCCGCCGCCCCCACGCCGTCGCGAAGGAACGGGCGGTGCCCCGCTCGGCGGTGACATACGGGAGGGTCCGGCCGAGGCCGAGGAGGTGCTCGGCGAGGCCCTCGGTGTCCTCGGGGGCCAGGGGGGTGAGGCTGACGCCGCGCTCGGGGGACACCCGACAGTAGATTCCGCGGACCTCGCCGTCCGTCTCCAGCCAGCCCAGGGTGGCGCCCTCGTCGCCCTCGACCCGCAGCTTCTCGGTGACCGTGAGCGCCGTGGTGTGCAGCCCGGGGCGGGAGCGCAGGAACTCCCCCGTCCGCGCCAGGAAGTGATGAATACCGTCAGCCGTGTGCCATGCGTCCAGACCCATGGTCGAAGATCCTCTCCCGGGACGCCCTCATCCGAAAGTGGCCCGCTCCAACCAGAAGTCCAGCACCTCCCGCTCCCCCAGCACCTCGACACCGCCCCCGACCAGCGGCTCCCGCCGGTAGAACGCCAGCAGCACCGCCGTCAGCGGGCCCCGCACGGCCACCGACGCCTTCTCGTGGCCGCGCCGCCACTCGACACCGTCCGCGCCCAGCTCGATCAGCCACTCCGCGTCCAGGCCCGGCGCGTCCGTGGCGTGCAGATGGATCGACCGCGCCCCGTCCGGGCCCGCGTCGCGCAACTCCCGGGCCGCGTCATGCGGATCGGTGCGCTGCACGAACGTCACGATCTCCAGCCACTCGTCGATCGCGTCCGCCGCCACCTCACCGGCGACCTCGTAGGGCGCCCCCACGGCCAGCGCCGCGTCGGCCCGGTGCACGGTGATCTCATGGGTCATCCGCCGCGCCCAGAACGCCGCCGTGTGCACCCCGGCCCACCCCCACACCACCGCGTCCGGCCCCGCCTCGCGCAGCGTCCGTACGGCCAGCTCACCGCCCTCGGCGAACCACGCCCCGAGCGCCGCCGCGTCCCCCCGCGCCTCGGGCCCGGCCCCGTCCGGCACCTCCTCCGGCTCCACCTCCCGCTCCGCCCGGGTCCGTACGGTCACCTCCACCCAGCGCAGGGCCTCGCCCATGTGCCGGGTCAGATCCTCCACGGTCCAGTCGGGGCAGGTCGGCACGGTGGCCGTGAGATCCGTGCCGGGCGCGGTCACCAACTCCCCGAACCGCGCCACCTGGAGGGCGATCTCATCGCAATACCGGTCAAAGGCGAGAAGCGTCATGCGGGCACCCTATGACCGGGCAGGCCGACCGAGCACCACGATTTCGACCGGGCGCCTCGCTCCAGCGCCACGACGCCCGCCCGACGTCTCACCCAGGCACCACGATGCGTGTCAGGCACCTCACCCCAACACCACGACACCCGCCCGACGCCCCACCCAGGCACCCCGACGCCCGCCAAGCACCTCACCCCAACACCACGACACCCGCCCGACGCCCCACCCAGGCACCACGACACCCGCCAAGCACCTCACCCCAACACCACAACGTCCGCCGGGTCGAACTCCACCCCCACCGCGTCCCCCACCCCAGGCGCGTCTCGCAGCGCGCACGCCGCCTCCAGTACCGGCGCGTCCACCGCCTCCGGCCGCAGCCGTACGGCGACATGGGTGCCGCGGAAGGTCCGGGCCACCACCGCGCACCGCAGCCCGCCGTCCCCGGCGGCCACCAGCCGCACACCCCCCGGCCGCACCAGCACATCCCGCTCCCCCTGGGTCGCCCCCGCGCCCACCGGCAGCTTCCCCCACGGCGTGGCCGCGACCTCCCCGCTCACGCTCCCCGCCACCACGTTCTCGAAGCCGAGGAAGCGGGCCACAAAGGCGTCGGCGGGCCGCTGCCACACCTCTAGCGGCGTCCCCGACTGGGCGATCCGCCCGTCCCGCATCACCACCACCCGGTCGGCCAGCGCGAACGCCTCGCCCTGGTCGTGGGTGACGGCCAGCACCGTCGTCCCCAGCCGCCCGAACAGCTCCCGCAACTCCACCACCAGCCGCTCCCGCAAGGACCGGTCGAGCTGGCCCAGCGGCTCGTCCAGCATCAGCAGCCGGGGGTCCGGCGCCAGCGCCCGCGCCAGCGCGACCCGCTGCTGCTCGCCCCCGGACAGCTCGGCGACGGCCCGACCGGCGGCCCCCGGCAGCCCGACCAGCTCCAGCAACCGGGCCACCCGCGCCCGCTGCTCGTCCCGCGAGGCGCCCCGCATCCGCGGCCCGAACGCCACATTGCCGCCCACGTCCCGCTGCGGGAACAGCTGATGATCCTGGAACATCAGCCCGATCTCCCGCCGGTGCGCGGGCACCCCCGACTGATCGCGCCCCTCCAGCCGCACCCGTCCGGAAGCCATCGGCTGGAGCCCGGCGACCGCCCGCAGCAGCGTCGACTTCCCGCTCCCGCTCGGCCCGAGCACACACACCACCTCATGTGCGGCGACCGCCAGATCCACCGCGTCCAGCACGACCCGCCCACCGAGCCGCACGGTCACGCCTTCCACGCCGAGCAGCGGCGCCGCCGCCCGCTTCGGTGCCGACGTCGACGTCACAGGAACTCCCCGCTCCGGTCGGTCCGCAGCCGCTCCAGCACCACCAGGGCCACCGCGCACACCACCATCAGAATCGTCGAAAGGGCCATCGCCTGGCCGTAGTTCAGCTCGCCGGGCCGGGCCACCAGCTTGGCGACCGCCACCGGCAGCGTCGGGTTGTCGGGCCGCGCGATGAACACCGTCGCCCCGTACTCCCCCAGCGACACCGCGAACGCGAACCCGGCCGCGACCAGCACCGCCCGCCGCACCAGCGGCAGATCCACCTCCCGCCAGACCCGCCAGGGCGACGCCCCGAGCACCGCCGCCGCCTCCCGCAGCCGTCCGTCCACCGCCCGCAGCACCGGCAGCATGATCCGCACGACGAAGGGCACCCCGACCAGGGCCTGGGCGAGCGGCACCAGGATCCAGGTGGCCCGCAGATCCAGCGGCGGTTCATCCAGCGCGATCAGGAACCCGAAGCCGACGGTCACCGCGGACACCCCGAGCGGCAGCATCAGCAGCGCGTCGAACCCGCGCACCAGCCGCCCCGCGTCCCGCCGCGCCAGCGCCGCCGCGGCGAGCCCGCCGACCAGCAGCGCGAGCGCGGTGGCGACGACGGCGTACGCCAGCGAGTTGCCGATCGCGTCGATCGGCGGGACGAGGAACACCTCGGACTCCGCCGAGGCCAGCGCCCGGTAGTAGGAGAACCCGGACCCGGCCAGCGAGCGCCGCACCAGCACCCCGAGCGGCAGCAGGATCAGGGCGCCGACGACGCCCAGCACCCCGGCGAGCAGCGCCCACTGCCCGGCACCGCGCGGACGCCGGGCGGTCCCGGCCGGGTCGACCAGCCGCAGCGCGCTCTCCCGCCGCCGCACCGTCCAGGCGTGCACGGCGAGGATCCCGCCCACCGCCGCGAACTGGACGAGCGTCAGCACGGCGGCCGTCGGCAGATCGAAGATCTGCGAGGTCTGCCGGTAGATCTCCACCTCAAGGGTGGCGAAGGTGGGCCCGCCGAGGATCTGCACCACCCCGAACGAGGTGAAGGTGAAGAGGAAGACCATCAGCGCGGCGGCGGCCACCGCCGGTCCCAGCGCCGGAAGGGTGACCTTCCGCCAGGCGGCCAGCGGCGACGCGCCGAGCATCCGCGCCGCCTCCTCCTGCCGGGGATCGAGCTGCGCCCACAGCCCGCCCACGGTCCGGACGACGACCGCGTAGTTGAAGAAGACATGCGCCAGCAGGATCGCCCACACGGTGGTGTCCAGCCGTACGCCCCACCACTCGTCCAGCAGCCCGCCGCGCCCGAGCAGCGCCAGGAACGCCGTCCCCACCACCACCGTGGGCAGCACGAACGGCACGGTCACCACCGCCCGCAGCACCTGCTTGCCGGGGAAGTCGAGGCGGGCGAAGACATAGGCGCCGGGCAGGGCGATCAGCAGGGTCAGCGCGGTGGAGGCGAGCGCCTGCCAGGTGGTGAACCACAGCACCTGCCGGACGCCCGAATCCCCCAGCACCTCCCAGAGCCGCCCCAGCTGCCAGGCCCCGTCGCTCCGCAGCCCCCGGGTGAGGATCGCGGCGACGGGGTAGGCGAAGAAGATCCCGAAGAACCCGACGGGCACCACCAGCAGCGCGAGCCGCACGAGCCCCCGCCGGTCCCGCCGCGTGGGGGCTACTTCAGTACCAGCGACGTCCATGCCTTGACCCAGTCGTCACGATGGTCGGCGATCTTCGCCGCGTCCATGGTCTCGGGGTCGGCGGCCCGCGGCCCGTGCGTGCTGAACACCTCGGGCACCGCGGCGCCCTCCACCACCGGGTACACGAACATGTTCAGCGGCATGTCCTGCTGGAACTCCTTGCTGATCAGGAAGTCCAGCAGCGCCTTGCCGCCCTCCGCGTTCTTCGCGTTGCTCAGCAGCCCCGCGTACTCGATCTGCCGGAAGCAGGTGCCGTCGGCGACACCGGTGGGCGCGTCCTTCGGCTGCGGGTCGGCGTACACCACCTCAACGGGCGGCGAGGAGGCGTAGGACACCACCAGCGGCCGGTCGCCCCCCGCCTCCTTGCCACCGGCCGAGCCGGAGAACTCCTGGTTGTAGGCGGTCTCCCAGCCGTCGACGACCTTGACGCCGTTGTCCGTCAGCTTCTGCCAGTACCCCTGCCAGCCGTCGTCGCCGTACTTGGCGGCCGTGCCGAGCAGAAAGCCGAGGCCGGGCGAGGAGGTGGACGCGTTCTCGGTGACCAGCAGGTCCTTGTACTCCGGCTTCACCAGATCGTCGAAGGTACGGGGCGGGTCGAGATCGCGCTCGGCGAAGTACGCCTTGTCGTAGTTGACGCAGATGTCGCCGGTGTCGACGGGGGTGACCCGGTGGCCGGTGCCGTCGGCGCGGAAGGCGGGCTCGACGGTGTCGGCGCCCTTGGCCTCGTACGGCTGGAAGAGGCCGTTGTCCAGGGCCCGGGAGAGCAGGGTGTTGTCGACGCCGAAGAAGACATCGCCCTGCGGGTTGTCCTTGGTGAGGATCGCCTTGTTGACGGCCGTACCGGCGTCCCCGTCCTCCAGGACCTTGACCGTGTACCCGGACCGCTCCTGGAAGTCGGCGAGGACCTCCTTGGACACGGCCCAGGAGTCATGGCTGACCAGGGTGACGGTCTTCGACCCGCCCCCCGACCCGGACCCGGAGTCGGACGCCCCCGAACCGCAGGCGGCCAGCGTGACCATCCCGAGCCCGACCCCGACGGCGGATATCTTTCTGACCTTGCTGCTCATCTGACGATTGATGCTCACTGATTGTCCTCCTGGGTGACCAGGAAGAGACGCGGCCCTGCCCGGGACCGTCGAGACGGGTTCCCGGGCAGGGCGCAACAGCATGAGTGACGACCGATCTCCCTACCCAGAATGACCTGGGCGAGGTTCAGAGGGTCTGCGGCCCACCGTGTCCTGACGGCTGCCGCACTCTCAGCGCTGTGGCGCTCCCCTGCCGGATTACGAGTATGAAGATATGTACGGATGTACGACGTCTGACTCTACCGCTCGGTGGCCGCGAGCTGACCACACGCCCCGTCGATCTCCTGGCCCCGGGTGTCCCGGACGGTCACCGGTACCCCATGGGCGGCGATGGCCTCCACGAACGCCTTCTCGTCCTCGGGCCGGGACGCGGTCCACTTGGACCCGGGTGTCGGGTTCAGCGGGATCAGGTTCACATGCACGGGCCGCCCCTTGAGCAGCCGCCCGAGCCGGTCACCGCGCCACGCCTGGTCGTTGATGTCCCGGATCAGCGCGTACTCGATGGACAGCCGCCGCCCGGACCGCTCCGCGTACTCGAACCCGGCGTCCAGCACCTCGCGGACCTTCCAGCGGGTGTTCACCGGCACCAGGGTGTCGCGCAGTTCGTCATCGGGCGCGTGCAGCGAGATGGCGAGCCGGCACTTGAAGCCCTCGTCGGCGAACCGGTGGATGGCGGGCACCAGCCCGACCGTCGACACGGTGATCCCGCGCTGGGACAGCCCCACGCCGTCCGGCGCCGGATCGGTCAGCGCCCGGATGGCCCCGACGACCCGCTTGTAGTTGGCGAGCGGCTCCCCCATCCCCATGAAGACGATGTTGGACAGCCGCGCGGGCCCGCCCGGCACGTCCCCGTCCCGCAGCGCGCGCATTCCGTCGACGATCTGGTGCACGATCTCGGCGGTCGACAGGTTCCGGTCCAGCCCGGCCTGTCCGGTGGCGCAGAACGGGCAGTTCATCCCGCATCCGGCCTGCGAGCTGATGCACATGGTCACCCGGTCCGGGTACCGCATCAGCACCGACTCCACCAGCGTCCCGTCGAACAGCCGCCACAGCGTCTTGCGGGTCGTCCCCTCGTCCGTCGACAGATGCCGGACGACGGTCATCAGCTCCGGCAGCAACGCCTCGCGCAGCCGGTCACGGGACCCGGCGGGGATGTCCGTCCACTGCTCGGGTTCGTGCGCGTACCGCGCGAAGTAGTGCTGCGAGAGCTGCTTGGCGCGAAAGGGCTTCTCCCCGATCTGCGCCACCGCCTCCTTGCGCTCGGCGGGCGAGAGATCGGCGAGATGCCGCGGCGGCTTCTTGGCTCCGCGCGGCGCGACAAAGGTGAGTTCTCCGGGCTTAGGCATGGCCCTACCAGTGTCGCAGACTCCCGGACCACGCCAGCCGACCTGTGGATAACCTTGGTCGGGCGACATTGTTGCAGGTCAGGGGGGTGTGGGGAGGGTGGGGCGTCGTCGCCCGGGGGCGGGGAGGTCGCCGGGGGGTGCGGGGTTGGGAGGGGGTTCCCGGAGGTGCGGCGTCACCACGGGTCGGGAGGGGGGGCCGGAGAGTGCGGTGTCGCCGGGGGGCGGGAGGGTTTCCGGAGACTGCGAGGTCGCCATGGGTCGGGAAGATCCCCGGAGACCGCGACGCCACCACAGATCCGGGGGGGCGGGAGACCACGAGACCGGGACAGGCCGGGAAGCTCACCGAAGACTGCGACGCCGCCAGAGATCGGTGGCCCAGAGACATCGACACCGCCACCTGTCGGGAAGCTCCCCGGAGACCGCGAGACCGCCACCCAGCTGAGAGGCGCCCCGAGATTCCGGGCCGCCACCGGCTGAGAGGCGCCCGAAGACTCCGGGGCCGCCACCGGCTCGGAGATGCCCGCAGCCTCCGAGGCCGCCACAGATCGCGGAGGGGTGCTGGGTCTCCACCGACAGCACCTGCTCGGCGTGCGGGTCGTAGATCACGAGGTCGGCGTCGGCGCCGGGCGCGATGGTGCCCTTCTTGGGGTAGAGGCCGAACATCCGCGCCGGGTTGGCCCAGGCGATCTCGATCCAGCGGCGGCGGCTGGGGCCCGAACCCACCGGACCACCACCGACCGGAAAAGCCCCCGGAGACCACGAGACGGCCACAGTCCAGAAGGGACCCAGAGCCAGCGCCACCCGGCACCCGGCACCCGGCACCCGGCACCCGGCACCCGCCACTCGGTACCCAGCACCCAGCACCCGCCACCCAACCGAGAAGCCCCCCGCAACCCGCAAGACCGCCACCACCCGGACCAGCCAGGAGACCCCGGCTCAGCCGACGCCGGGAGACCCCGGCTCAGCCGGCGCCAGGAGGCCCCGGTAATCAGCCGGCCCCCCGCCCGCCCCCCTCCGCGATCTCGTCCCGCAGTACCGCCAGATCGCGTTCGAGTCGGCGGTAGTGGTCGGTGACCGTCTCGTTCTCCGCCGGCCAGACCCGGCCCTGTTCCAGTGCCGTGAGGCGGTCGCCCAGCGTCGCGAGGGCGACCTCGCGGACATGCCAGCCAGGGGTGCCCCGGGTCGCCGCCAGTTCGTCCGCGGCGGCCCGGTGCGCGGGGTGGATGCGGGCCCGTAGCGGCGCCAGGTCCGCCCGGGTCTCCGTCAGCCGCTCGCGCAGCACGATCACCGCCTCGGCGGCACCGAGCACCTGTTCGCCGATCCCGGGCATGGTCTCCACGAAGTCGACCAGTTCCTCCATCAGCGGGACGAGCGTGTGCCGGTCGTCCACGCCCTTGCCGACCACCTGGACCCGGATGCCCGTGTACTGCGCGGACACCTCGTCCAGCGAGGCGAGGGCCTCGTCGCCCGCCTCCAGCCTGACCCGCACCAGCTCCGCCGGCATCCCGTCGTCGCGGCCCAGCATCGCCCTGGTCTCCGCCACCTCGCGGGCGAGCTGCTCCCGCAGTTCCAGCAGGCCCTGGTGGGCCTCGTCGGCGGAGGACAGGGTCGTACGGAGACTGTGCTCGAACTCCTCGACCGCCTCGGCCGCCACCCGCTCCAGCCGCTCCTGCCGCGCGGCCCGCCGTCTGGCCCACATACGGCTCCACCCCTCCCGTTCCCCCTGAACGCCCCGCGTCGTGTCGCGGCGATCATAGAGAGGAGCGGGAGGGGTGGAGCAAACGTTCACTCAGGGCGTCGGCGCGCGTCAGCCGGAGCCGACGAACACCACCATCAGCAGCCACACCACCGGAGCCGTCGGCAGCAGCGAGTCCAGCCGGTCCATGATCCCGCCGTGGCCCGGCAGCAGCGTGCCCATGTCCTTGATGCCGAGGTCCCGCTTGATCATGGACTCGCCCAGGTCACCGAGGGTGGCGCTGGCCGCGACCGCGAGCCCGAGCAGCAGACCCTGCCACCAGGCGCCGCCGTCGATCAGGAACTCCATGCACAGCGCGCCCGCCACCATCGCGAAGGCGACCGCCCCGAGCAGCCCCTCGCGGGTCTTGCCGGGGCTGATCCGCGGGGCGAGCTTGTGCTTGCCGAAGCGCCAGCCGATCGCATACGCCCCGGTGTCGCTGACGACGGTGAGCAGCAGAAACGTCAGCACCCGCTGCGCGCCGTCGTCGGCGGTCAGCAGCATCGCCACGAAGGTGGCCAGGAACGGGACGTAGAACGCGGCGAAGACGCCCGCCGTGACGTCCTTGAGATAGCCCTCCGGCGGTTCGGTCATCCGCCAGACCAGCACCGCGAGCGCGGTCAGCGCCATCGCGACCCAGGCGCCCTCGGCCCCCCGGACATATCCGGCGACGACCATGGCCGCGCCGCCCACCGCCAGCGGCACCAGCGGGGCCCTGATGCCCTTGCGCTCCTCCAGGCGCCGGGTCAGCTCCCACAGCCCGACCACCACGGCGACCGCTATCACCCCGATGAACACGGCCTTGACGAAGAACAGCGAGGCGAGGATGACCGCACCGAGCCCGACCCCGACCCCTATGGCCGCACCCAGATCCCGGCCCGCGTTCTTCTTCTGCGGTGTGGGCGCCGGCTGCGGGACGTCGGGCATGGGCTCCGGATTCTGCGGCACCGCCGCAGGGGGCTGCGCCGACGGGGTCTCGTCGCGGAACGTCTGGTCACGGAACAGGGGGCCGCCCAGCCGAGCGGTCCCCCGGTCCTCATCCTGGTCACCGCCGTACGCGGGCAGGTCGGGCACGATGGGCATGGGGCGAGTGTGCTGCGCCTGCTGCGCATCGTACGCGGGACCCGCCGGGGCAGCCCCCTGGACAGGTCCGTGCTCGGTGGGCCCCCAGTACCCGGTCTGCCCGGCCCCGGTCGGCACCCCCCAGGAAGAGTCGTTCATCAGACTTCGAGCAGCTCCGCTTCCTTGTGCTTGAGGAGCTCGTCCACCTGGGCGACGTACTTGGCGGTGGTGTCGTCGAGTTCCTTCTCCGCGCGGCGGCCCTCGTCCTCGCCGACCTCGCCGTCCTTGATCAGCTTGTCGATGGCGTCCTTGGCCTTGCGGCGCACCGAGCGGATGGACACCTTGGCGTCCTCGCCCTTGCCCTTGGCGACCTTGATGTACTCGCGGCGGCGCTCTTCGGTCAGCTCGGGGAACACCACCCGGATGATGTTGCCGTCGTTGCTGGGGTTGACCCCGAGGTCGGAGTCGCGGATCGCCTGCTCGATATTGCGCAGGGCGGTCTTGTCGAACGGGGTGACGACGGCCATCCGCGGCTCCGGCACGGAGAACGAGGCCAGCTGGTTGATCGGGGTGGGTGCCCCGTAGTAGTCGGCCACGATCTTGTTGAACATCGCGGGGTGGGCCCGGCCGGTGCGGATCGCGGCGAAGTCCTCCTTGGCGACCACGACGGCCTTCTCCATCTTCTCCTCGGCTTCGAGGAGGGTCTCTTCGATCACCACTTGCTCCTGCGTGTTGAGAGTCGGCCCGGCCGCGTCCGCGCGTGGGGGGCGGCCGGCTGCGTCGCGTCTTGTTCCTGCACGGTTCCCGAGCGTCCGGTCATTGTCCATCCTCCGGTCGGGGTCCGTGCCCGGCGGGGTCGTCCCCCGGTCAGGCCCGGCTGTCCTGGTCGCCCACCAGCGTGCCGATCTTCTCACCCTTGACGGCCCGCGCGATATTGCCCTCGGTCAGCAGCTCGAAGACCAGGATCGGCAGCTTGTTGTCACGGCACAGGGTGACGGCGGTGGCATCGGCGACCTTGAGGTCGCGGGTGATGACCTCGCCGTAGCCGAGCGCGTCGAACTTGACCGCGTCCGGGTTGGTCTTCGGGTCGGAGTCGTAGACCCCGTCCACCCCGTTCTTGCCCATCAGCAGGGCCTCGGCGTCGATCTCCAGGGCGCGCTGGGCGGCGGTGGTGTCGGTGGAGAAGTACGGCATGCCCATACCGGCGCCGAAGATCACGACCCGGCCCTTCTCCAGATGGCGCACGGCCCGCAGCGGGATGTAGGGCTCGGCGACCTGGCCCATGGTGATGGCGGTCTGCACCCGGGACTGGATGCCCTCCTTCTCCAGGAAGTCCTGGAGGGCGAGGCAGTTCATCACCGTGCCCAGCATGCCCATGTAGTCGGAGCGGGCCCGGTCCATGCCGCGCTGCTGGAGTTCGGCACCGCGGAAGAAGTTGCCGCCGCCGATGACGACGGCGATCTGGGCGCCGTCCCGGACGACCGCGGCGATCTCGCGGGCGATCTTGTGCACCACGTCCGGGTCGACCCCCAGGCCCCCGCCACCGGCGAATGCCTCTCCGGAGAGTTTCAGCAGAAACCGGCCGCGTACTTTGCCGTCGTCGCTCTTCTGGGCCTTGGTGGTCATCGTCATCCCGCCTCTTTCACATGGTGCACATACCAAGAAGGCCATTGCCGGTGGGGGGTGGTGGCTCCCATGCGCGGCAATGGCCTCCTCGTCAGATCTGCCGTCGTCCGCTTCGCGCGCGTGCGGGACGCAGTGCGCGGGTGGCGCGGACGACTGCGGTCGACCCTAGCGGGATTCCGCCCTGGATCGCGCGTCGATCGCGGTTACGGACGCGGTCGGACTCAGATGCCGACCTTGATGCGCGTGAAGCGCTTCAGGGTGACACCGGCCTCGTCCAGGACCTTCTGGACGGACTTCTTGGGGTCGAGCGCGTACGCCTGGCCGAGCAGGGTGGCGTCCTTGAAGAAGCCGTTGACACGACCCTCGACGATCTTGGCGATCGCGGCCTCGGGCTTGCCCTCGGCGCGGGTGGTCTCCTCGGCGATACGGCGCTCGTTCGCCACCACATCGGCGGGGATGTCGTCCTTGGAGAGGTACTGCGGCGCGAAGGCGGCGATGTGCTGGGCGACGCCCCTGGCGGTGTCGGCGTCCGGCTTGTCCAGCTCGACCAGGACACCGATCTGCGGGGGCAGGTCGGGCATGGTGCGGTGCATGTAGGCGGCGACGAAACCGTCCGAGAACTGCGCGAAGCGGTCCAGGACGATCTTCTCGCCGAGGTTGGCGTTGGCCTCGTCGACATACGCCTGGACGGTCTTGCCGGCCTCGATCTCGGAGGCGAGCAGGGCGGCCAGGTCGGCCGGGGAGGTCTTGGCGACGTGCTCGGCGATGGTCTGGGCGACGGCCTGGAACTTCTCGCCCTTGGCGACGAAGTCCGTCTCGCACTTCAGCTCGACCAGGACACCGGAGGAGTTGTCGTCGGCGATGATCGAGACCACGGCGCCGTTCTCGGCGGAGCGGCCCTCGCGCTTGGCGACGCCCTTCTGGCCCTTGATGCGCAGGGCCTCCACGGCCTTGTCGACATCGCCGTCGGCCTCGTCGAGGGCCTTCTTGCAGTCCATCATGCCGGCGCCGGTCAGCTCACGGAGCTTCTTGACGTCGGCGGCGGTGTAGTTCGCCATGAGTCTGTGAGTCTTTCTCGAAGTCTGGGAGATCTTCTCGAACGTCTGGAAGATCGAAGGTCCGCACGGTCGCGGGTCCCTGTGTGCCGGGGACCGGTCCCCTGTGTGCAGGGGCCCGCGAACGGTGTGCCGACCTACGGGTGAACGGCGGGGGCGGACTTCATGAGCACCGCCCCCACCGTCGACGTGGCTGTGGGATCAGCCCTGCTCGGCGTCCGCGGCCGGAGCCTCGGTGGCCTCGGCGGCCGGGGCCTCGGCGGCGGCGGGCGCCTCCTCTGCGGGGGTCTCCTCGGCGGCGGCCTCGGCCGGGGCGGCCTCGACAGCCTCGGCCTCGGGGGCGGCCTCGGTGGCCTCAGGGGCCTCGGTGGCGGGCGCGGCGTCGGCGGCCGGGGCGGCCTCCTCGGCCTTCTTCTCGCCCTCCAGCAGCTCACGCTCCCACGCGGCGAGCGGCTCACCGGCGGCCTTCTCGCCCTTGTCACCGGTGGCGACACCGGAACGGGAGATGAGGCCCTCGGCGACGGCGTCGGCGATCACCCGGGTGAGCAGGGTGACGGAGCGGATCGCGTCGTCGTTGCCCGGGATCTTGTAGTCGACCTCGTCGGGGTCGCAGTTGGTGTCGAGGATCGCGACGACCGGGATGTTCAGCTTCCGGGCCTCGCCGACCGCGATGTGCTCCTTCTTGGTGTCCACGATCCAGACGGCGCTGGGCACCTTGGACATCTCGCGGATACCGCCGAGGGTCTTCTCCAGCTTGGCCTTCTCGCGCGAGAGCACGAGAAGCTCCTTCTTGGTCAGACCGGAGGAGGCGACGTCCTCGAAGTCGATCTGCTCCAGCTCCTTGAGGCGCTGGAGGCGCTTGTAGACGGTGGAGAAGTTGGTGAGCATGCCGCCCAGCCAACGCTGGTTGACGAAGGGCATGCCGACGCGGGTGGCCTGCTCGGCGATGGCCTCCTGCGCCTGCTTCTTCGTACCGACGAACATGACCGTGCCGCCATGGGCGACGGTCTCCTTGACGAACTCGTAGGCGCGGTCGATGTACGACAGCGACTGGAGCAGGTCGATGATGTAGATGCCGTTGCGCTCCGTGAAGATGAAGCGCTTCATCTTCGGGTTCCAACGGCGGGTCTGGTGACCGAAGTGGACGCCGCTTTCCAGCAGCTCCCGCATCGTGACGACGGCCATGGCCGTGTTCTCCTTGATTTCTCGGTTGTGCCGCGGATGCCGGACGGCTTCCGCGCCTGACGCCCACTGACGCGCCGTGCCACAAGGGACCGAGGGGCGCTGACCGGGACCGTTTCCGGTCGCCGTGCCGGGGCGTGCGAAGTCGACCCGGTGGCCCGGGTCGCCACCAGAAGTGTACGGGACCCGCGAGGCACCGGGTGACGCCGTTGTCCACAACCCCGGAGTTGTGCACAGGTCCCGGCCGGGATCCCGGGGATCGGCGAGCGTGGAGCCATGACCGCCTCCCGGCGCCCGACCGGCGCCCCACCGCCGGCGCTGCCGCTACCGCTGATGTTGCCGCCCCTGATCCTGAAGGTGCCGGCCCTGATCCTGGCGGTGCTGGCCCTGACTCTGATGGTGCTGCCCGGCACGGCCGGGGCGAGCCCGCCGCCGCCGGTTCCGGCGCGCGCGGCCGACTGGCCGGTGGGCGACCCGCCCCGGGTCCTGCGTGGCTGGGATCCCCCCTTGACGCGGTACGGCGGCGGCCACCGCGGGGTCGATCTGGGGGCACCCGCCGGTACTCCGGTGCGCTCCCCGGTCCCGGGCCGGGTCGCCTTCGCCGGGCGGGTCGGCGGCAAGGGCGTGATCACGGTGGAACTCCCGGACACGGGCACCCCACCCCTACGGACGACGTTCGAACCGGTCCGGGCGACGCTCCGCGCGGGCGACACGGTGACCGTCGGTACCCTCCTGGGCACGCTGGAGGCCACCGGCCCCTCCCACTGCGCGGCCCGCTGTCTGCACTGGGGCCTGCGCCGCGCGGACAGCTATCTGAACCCCCTGTCGCTGTTGCCGGCCGGTCTCACGGGCGGAATCCGGCCACGGCTGCTGCCGGTGCACGGGGTGCCGGTGCCCTCGGCGCCGGGGGCGGTCGTGGGCCGGGGGCGACGGGGGCGCCGCCGAGCGGCGGACGGGGCCGGGGTCCCCAGCGGCCCCCCGTCAGGGGCGAGCCCCCGCGCAGGACGCTCACACCCGGACCGTGGTCACCCCCGTCAACCGGACCGTCGCGATCTCCCACGGCCGCAGCTCCAGCTCCGCCGACCCCGCCCGCGTGCCCGGGACCGGGCCGGTGTCGCGGCCCAGGAGGTCGACCCGGTGTGCGCCGGTGAAGGGGCCCCGCAGCAGCGCGCGCCCCGGCTCCGGGTCCAGGGCGACGAACCGGGCCTCGATGTCGTCGCCCCGGCGGCGCAGGGCGGTGAGGGTGGCGCCCTCGACGGTGAGGCCCTCCGCGCGGGCGGGCGGCGCGGAGGGGTCACCGGTGCCCGGGGTGGCGTGCAGCGGGTGGCGGAAGCGCTCCGCGGCGCCGGGCAGACCGGCCGACCGCCAGTCGCCCGCGTGCGGGAGGACGGCGAGGGAGACGGTGGTGACGCCGGGCAGCTGGGCGGCCGGGGTGGCGATCTGCGGGCCCGCGGGCTCCTCGCGGTAGGGGTGGACGTTCCGGCTGAGCCAGCCGGTGGCGCGGAGCACGGTGAGGGCGAGTTCCCGGTCGAGCAGTTCGTACTCGGAAGGCTGGGTGAGCAGCAGGCCCGCACCGCCCGCGGCGACGAAGCCGTGCGCCGGGAAGGTCGGCAGCGGGCGTTCGCTGAAGCCGCCCTCGGCGGTCCGCCCGCGTTCCACGACCGCGAACTGCCCCTCCGCGCTGGACGTGGCGGCGGGGCGGGCCAGCGGGACGTGGAGCCGGACCCGGTGGTCGAGGGAGGCGTTGTCGAGGGTGAGGCCGAGCCGGACGAAGGGCTCACCGGCCCGGAGTTCGACGTCCATGCGGACGGTGCCGGGGCGGGTGTCGGCGGTGCGCCGGTCGGCGTCGCGGTCGACGGCGGCGGGCCAGTCGTAGCGGCGTTCGACGGTGAGCGCGGTGCGCAGCGGGCCCTCGGCGGTGGGCGGGGTGACGCGGACCGAGCGGGGGGTGTCGATCAGGGTGTCGGTGGCGGGCGGGGCGTAGTTGTAGGTGTCGCCGCGGTCGCCGCCGTCGGTGATGCGGCCGACGCCGTCCAGGACGGTGCCGTCGCGGGAGACCACCCGCAGGGTGCCGTCGTCGCGGACGGTGACGGTGACCAGGCCGTTGCTGAGGGTGCGGCCGTCGCGGTGGACGGGGGCGGGGACCGGGACCTCTCCCGGGACCACCCGCAGGGAGGTCCAGCCGAGCGCGGGGACGCGGGCGGCGCAGGTCAGGGTGCGGTGGGCGGCGCGCAGGATGCGGACGGTCCACTCGCCGTCGGCGCCGGTGACGGCGGCGCGGACGGCGGCCACGTCGAAGGGGGTGTCGCCGCTGTGCCGGGCGACGGTGAATTCGAGGACGCGGCGGTCGGGGTCGCAGGTCCAGTGGGTGATCTCGGCGCCGAAGAGTTCCCGGCCGTGGATGCGCGGGAGGAAGGCGCGGAGGTCGGCGCCCGCGCGGCGCTCGGTCAGCAGGACGAGCGGGGGGCGGCGCTCGGTCTGGGCGGGCAGCCGGGTGCCGTCGGCGAGTTCGACACCGATCCGGTCCCAGTCGTCGGGGACCTCGACATCGACGGTGATCAGGTCCTCGCGGGCGGCCGGGGTGGGGTTGAGGACGAGGACGGCCTCGCGGGAGACCCGGCGGGCCAGGCCCGCGGCGACCCGGTCGCGGACGGCCTGTCCGAGGTGCTCGGCCTCGCTGATCCGGGCGTGGACCTGGACGGCGGTCTCGTCGACGCCGCAGCCGGTGACGGAGTCGTGCCCCGAGGCGTCGATCAGCCGCCACCAGGCGAGGTCGAGGAAGCGCTCGGGCCACTCGTGCGAGAAGAGCGCGGCGAACGGCTCGGCGTACCGCTCGACCAGCCGTTCGGCGCGGCCCATGGCCTGCTTGAGGTGGGGGCGCACGGAGAGGACACCGGGGAGGATGTTGGCGCGGGCGTGGCTGCGCAGCTCGCCCTCGATGACCGGGAGCGTCCGGTCGTGCGGGTCGCGGCCCCGGAGGTAGTCGTCCAGGGTGACGATCCGTACGTCGGCCTCGGCGGGGTCGAGTCCGGCGACCAGGTCGACCAGGGAGCCGACCGGCGCGGAGTGGTCGGTGCCGTACAGGGCGAGCACGGGGTCGGTGCCGAAGGACGGCTTGAGGCGGCGGCCGA
Source organism: Streptomyces sp. NPDC004610 (assembly GCF_040609715.1). Classification (NCBI taxonomy): domain Bacteria; kingdom Bacillati; phylum Actinomycetota; class Actinomycetes; order Kitasatosporales; family Streptomycetaceae; genus Streptomyces; species Streptomyces sp. NPDC004610. Next base: position 91,791 of record NZ_JBEXLA010000024.1, read on the forward strand.
GGGCGGCCATGCGCGCGGCGAAGTGCCCGGGGTCGGAGAAGACATAGGCGGCGTTGCCGTAGCCCCCGGCGAGGTACTCGGTGCGGACCGAGCTGCCGTCGGGGGCCTGCCAGCGGAAGGCGTGGCCGGGCACCCCGTCGGGCACCCCACGCCAGAGGCAGGCGTGGTCGAATCCGGCGGCGGCGAGGATCTGCGGCATCTGGGCGCAGTGCCCGAACATGTCGGGGAGGTAGCCGACGGCCATGGCGCCGCCGAGGGCGTCGGCGCGGCTGAGGCCCAGTTCCAGGTTGCGGACGATGTTCTCGCCGGAGCAGAGGAACTCGTCCAGCAGGATCTGCCAGGGGCCGACGGCGAGGCGGCCCGCGCGGACCAGTGCGGCGATCCGGTCGCGGTGTTCGCCGCGGACCTCCAGATAGTCGTCGACGGCGGCCATCTGGCCGTCGAGGGTGAAGCGGAAGCGGTCGTCGGCCTCGGCGCGGTCGAGGACCTCGTCCAGGAGGTCGACCAGGCGCAGCCGGAACCGCTGGAAGGGCTCGTACCACTCGCGGTCCCAGTGGGTTTGGGGGACGAGGCGGATGTCGGGGGTGTCGGTCATCGCGCGGGGGCCTCGCTGTCGTGGTCCGTGGGGTGGGGCTGGTCGAGCGGGGTGAGGCGCTGGTCGGGGGGCTCGTGGAGGGGGGTGAAGGTGAGGACGAGGCTCGCCCGGTGCGGGTGGAGGCGGTGGTGGGGCAGGACGCCGGGGCCGCAGGCGGCGGTGCCGAGGCCGTGCTGGGCGAGGTCGAGGTTGAGGTGGAGGCGGTCGGAGGGGACCAGGTCGGTGGTGTGGCGGGCGGCGTCGAGGTCTTCGGAGGTCCAGCGGCGGGCGGTGAAGGCGAAGTGGGGTTCGCCGTCGATCCGCAGCCCGGTGCCGTCGGCGCCGGTGAGGAGCAGCCGGCGGACGTTGAGCCGGTTGCCGTTCTCCTGGGGGAAGACATTGGGTGTCTGGAGGGCGTCGACGGTGGCGGTGAAGCGGCCGACGCGGGCGGCCTGCCGGAAGTCGGCGTACGCCTCGCCGGGGCCGCGGCCGAACCATTCGGCGGTGCCGAGGGCGCCGGGCAGCGCCATTCTGAGGCCCAGCCGGGGCAGGGTGCAGGGCCAGTCGCCCTCGGGTTCGACGTCGAGGCGCAGCCGGAGCCGGTGGGCGTCGGCGCTCCAGTGGTAGTCGGCGCGCATCCCGAAGGCGAGTCCGGCGGGGGCGACGCGGGTGCGGACGACGAGGGTGGCGCCGTCGGTGTCGAGGTCGAGGAGGCGGTGCTGGAGCCGGTGGAGTCCGGCGGCCCGCCAGCTCTGCTCCTCGGGGGCGTCGGCGGCCCGGTCGTTGTCGATGGGGGCCCGCCACAGATCGAGGCGGGGCCCGTCGGCGGTGAGGTGGGCGAGGGCGGTGAGGTGGCCGGTGCGGGCGTCGAAGCGGCCGGGGCCGAGGCGCAGGGCGGGGCCGTCGGTGCGGACGGGGGTGCCGGAGGCGGGTGGGGGCGGGGGCGGGGCGGGGGTGATGGGGAGCTGGCCCCAGGCGACGACATGTCCGGCCGCCGCCCAGGGGGTGTCGTCGGTGAGCCGGGCGCGGACGGTGAGCCAGCTCTCGGCGGTGGTGGCCGGGAGCGGGGGCAGGGGCAGGTCGGCGCTGCCGCCGGGGGCGAGCGCGGGGACGTCGAGGGTGCCTTCGGCGATCGCGGTGCCCTCCTCCTCCAGGGTCCAGCCGAAGGTGAGGTGGTCCAGGGGGACGCAGTCGTGGAGGTTGGTGATGCGCAGTCCGCCGCGGGTGCCGGTGATGCGGACCGGTTCGAAGACCTTGGCGAACTCGATGAGCGCGGGTGAGGGGGTGCGGTCGGGGTGGAGCATGCCGTCGATGACGAAGTTGCCGTCGTGCAGCGGTTCGCCGAAGTCGCCGCCGTAGGCGAAGTAGGGGCGGCCCCGGTCGTCGTGGCGGGTGATGCCGTGGTCGAGCCACTCCCAGACGAACCCGCCCTGGCAGCGCTCGTGCCGTTCGAAGAGTTCGCGGTACTCGACCAGGCCGCCGGGCCCGGTCCCCATGGCGTGGGCGAACTCGCAGAGGATGAAGGGGAGCCGACGGCTGCGCGGGGAGCCCAGCTCGCCGCGTCCGATCCGGTCGACGTCCTCGTGCGGGGCGTACATCCGGCTGTGCACATCGACGTACGCGCACTCCGCGTCGCCCTCGTAGTGCAGGGGGCGGCCGGGGTCGCGGCGGCGGGTCCAGGCGGCGGTGGCGGCGAGATTGCGGCCGGTGTGGGCCTCGTTGCCGAGCGACCACATGATGACCGAGGGGTGGTTCTTGTCGCGTTCGACGGTTCGGGCCATGCGGTCGAGGTAGGCGGCGGCCCAGCGCGGGTCGTCGCTGGGGTTGTCGCGCCAGCCGAGTTCGGAGAAGCCGTGGGTCTCCAGATCGCATTCGTCGATCACCCACAGCCCGTACCGGTCGCACAGGCCGAGGAACCCGGGGTCGGGCGGGTAGTGGCTGGTGCGGACGGCGTTGACGTTGTGCCGTTTCATCAGCTCGATGTCGGCGACTGCCCATGCCTGGGGCAGCGCCCGGCCGAGGTCGGGGTGGAACTCGTGCCGGTTGACGCCCCGGAAGACGATCCGCCGTCCGTTGACCCTGAGCACTCCGTCCTCGATGGCGACGGTACGGAAGCCGACGCGCACCGGGACGCGTTCGGCGGCGGTGTGGACCTCGCCGTCGTAGAGCCGGGGGCTCTCCGCGCTCCAGGGCTGTACGGGCACCTCGGCAGGCTGCCCGGCGGGCAGGGCGTCGATGCCGAGTGCGGGGACGCTGATCCGGACGCCGGGGTCGGCGTCGAGGCGGAGGGTGCCCCGGCCGGTGGTGTGGTCGTAGCCGGCGTGCAGGGTGTAGTCGCGGACGCCGCCCTCGGGGCGGGCCAGCAGGGTGACGTCCCGGAAGATCCCGGACAGCCACCACATGTCCTGGTCCTCCAGATAGCTTCCGGCGGACCACTGGTGGACGCGGACGGCGAGCACATTGCCGCGTGGGCGCAGCAGCGGGCCGACGGCGAACTCGGAGGGCAGGCGGCTGCCCGTGGTGATGCCGAGTTCGGTGCCGTTGAGCCAGATCCGGCCGCAGGAGTCGATGCCGTCGAAGCGCAGTACGGCGGGGCCGGTGGGCCAGTCGTCCGGGAGGTCGAAGGTGAGGCGGTGGTCGCCGGTGGGGTTGTCGGAGGGCGGGGCGGGCGGGGTGACGGGGAAGGGGTAGCGGATGTTGGTGTAGGCGGGGCGGCCGTGGCCGTTGAGCTGCCAGTGGCCGGGGACCGGCATGGGGTGCCAGCCGGAGTCGTCGTAGGAGTCGTGCTCGATGCCGTCGGGTGCCGCAGCGGCGGACGGGGAGAGCCGGAAGCGCCAGGGGCCGTTGAGGCTGAGCGCGGCGGCGTCGGAGCGGAAGGCGGCGCGTGGCGGCAGCGCACCCCGTCCGGGCGCGGGGTCGTGGAGGTACGAGGGCTCGGCGCCGACAGGTGTCCCACCGGGGGCGGGAGAGGAACCGGACGGGGAGAACAGGGGCGGCGGCACAGGATTCCCTTCAGCCCTTCAGGGCGCCCGCGGCGATGTTCCGGACGAAGTGCCGGGCGCCGAAGAGGAAGACGATCAGCAGCGGCACGACGGCCACGAGGGTGCCTGCCATGACGACGCTGTAGTCGGTCACGTACAGGCCGTTGAGCTGCGCCAGCGCGAGCTGGAGCGTGATGTGCTGCGAGTCGATCAGGACGACCAGCGGCCACAGGAAGTCGTTCCAGGCGTTCACGAAGGTGAAGATGCCGAGGAAGGCGAGGGCGGGGCGGAGCATCGGCAGGGCGACGGACCAGTAGGTGCGGAAGAAGCCGCAGCCGTCGATCCGGGCGGCCTCCAGGATCTCGTCGGGCAGGGCGGCGCTGATGTACTGGCGCATTCAGAAGATGCCGAAGGCGTTGGCCGCGGCGGGCACGATGAGCGCCTTGAGGCTGCCGACCCAGCCCAGTTCGGCCATCAGCGAGAACTGCGGGATGGCGGCGAGCTGGGTCGGCACCACGAAGGTGGCCAGCAGCAGCCCGAAGAGCACCTTGCTGCCGGGGAAGGTGTACTTGGCGAAGGTGAACGCGGCGAGCGAGTCGAAGAACAGCACGGCGAGGGTGGTCGCGATCGCCACGATCAGGGTGTTCAGCAGCGAGCCGAAGAAGTCGATCCGCGAGAACACCTCGCCCACGTTGTGGAAGAGCCGGTCACCGGGGATCAGCCGGGGCGGTGCGGAGTAGATGTCCCCGGTGGTGTTGGAGGCCATGACGGCCATCCAGTAGTAGGGGAAGAGGGTGATCAGCGCGCCGGTCAGCAGGGCGGCGTACGTCAGGATCCGTCCGCGGGTGGTCATCGGCCGCCCTCCTCGAGGGTGACCTGCCCGCGCTCGGTCCGGCCCACCAGGCGCCAGTTGAGGATCGAGAAGAGGACGACGACCACGAAGATGCCCCAGGCGATGGCGGCGCCGTAGCCGAAGTCGCTGTCGGCGAAGGCGGTGCCGTAGAAGTAGAGGACCATGGTCAGCCCGGCGGAGCCGGGGCCGCCGCGGTCGCCGAGCAGCACCTGTGCCTCGGCGAAGGTCTGCATCCCGCCGATCGCCGACATGACCAGCGAGAACAGCAGTACGGGCCGGAGCAGCGGCAGCGTGATGGCGAAGAACGTCCGGACCGGCCCGGCCCCGTCGATCTTCGCCGCCTCGTACACCTCACCGGGCAGGGACTGGAGTCCGGCGAGGAAGATGATCGCGTTGTAGCCGGTCCAGCGCCAGACGATCATCAGCGCGACGGCGCAGCGGATCGCCCAGGGGTCGGTCAGCCAGGGCACCCCGTCGATGCCGAACAGCCCGAGGAACCAGTTCAGCACGCCGAACTGCCCGCTGAAGACCGACCCGAACACCAGGGACATCGCCACGATCGAGGTGACATTGGGCATGAAGTACGCGATGCGCAGGGCGCCCTTGAAGCGGACGGAGGAGTTCAGCCCGAGCGCGATCAGCAGGGCGAGGACGGTCATCGGGACCGTCGACATCACCCAGATGATCAAGGTGTTGCCGATCGACGTCCAGAACAGGTCGTCGGTGAGCAGAAACCGGAAGTTCTCCACCCCCACGTACTCCATCGGCCCGACCCCGTCCCACCGCTGGAAGGCGAGGAAGAGCGAGTAGAGCACCGGGTAGAGCCCGAAGGCGGCGAAGAGCAGGAAGAACGGGGAGACGGCGAGGTACTGCGGTAGATAGCGGCGGCGGCGTTGGCGGGCGGCGGCGGTGGTGGTGTTTGGGGCGTTCGGGGTGGCCGTGGCGCTCGGGGCGTTCTTGGCGGGGGCGCCCCGGCCGGCGATGGTCGGGTCTGGTTCGGAGAGGGGCGTGTCCGGCTCGGGGACGGCCGGGTCCGGCTCGGGGACGGCCGGGTCCGGCTCGGGGACGGCCGGGTCCGGCTCGGGGACGGCCGGGTCCGGCTCGGAGACGGCCGGGTCCGGCTCGGAGACGGCCGGGTCCGGCTCGGAGACGGCCGGGTCCGGCTCGGGGACGGCCGGGTCCGGCTCGGGGACGGTCGGGTCCGGCTCGGGGACGGTCGGGTCCGGCTTGGACAACGCTGTCATGACAGCACCCCCTGCCGCCTGAGCAGCCGTTCGATCCGGGTCCGGGCGTCGTTCCAGCCCTGCTCCGGGTCCTTGCCGCCCAGCTCCACATTGGTCAGCTCATCGGTGTAGGTGTCGCTGAGGGTGATGTCCCAGGGGCTGAAGTACGCGTACCGCACCTGGTCGGCGATACCGGCGAACACCTGGACCGCGGACTGCCCGCCGAAGAACGGGTCGCCGGAGGTGATCCTCGGGTCCTCGATCGCCTCGGGGCTGGACGGGAACAGCCCGATGTCGAGGTAGTTGGTGGTCTGGTTGGCCGGGTTCTGGAGCCAGCTCAGGATGGCGAAGGCGGCCCCCGGATCGGGACAGGCGCTGGTGATCGCGAGGAACGAACCGCCCTGGTTGCCGGGTCCGCCCGGCGGTGCGCACACCCGCCAGTTCCCGGCGGTGTCCGGCGCGGACTGCTTCAGCTCCCCGGTGATCCAGGAGGCGTTGACGAAACCGGCCTCCTGACCGCCGACCCAGGCCGCGTGCCGGTCCACGGACTGCCCGTTGACACTCTGCGACCCGGCGAACCCGGCGGTCAGCCGCCGCCGGTACGCCTCCACCGACCGGTCCCACGCCTGTCGGACATGCGACTGGTCGTCGAGGTAGTGGTTCTCGGGGTCGAAGTACTTCCGCGCCTGCTGCGCCATCCAGTACGTGAACACCATCTTGGTGTCGGTGATGACATACCGCCCGGGAAGCCGCCGCTTCAGCTCGTCGGCGAGGGTGAAGTACGCCTCCCAGGTGGACGCCGCCGCGGCCACCTCCTCCGGACTGCTCGGCAGCCCGGCCTGGGCGAAGACATCCTCGCGGTAGTAGAGCGCGGCGGGCCCGATGTCGATGGGGAAACCGAGCTGGAAGCCGTCCGGGGTGGCTCCGGCCTGCCATTTCCAGGGCAGATAGCGGTCGGCGAGGTCCCGCGCGCCGAGCCCGTTGAGATCGACGAAGCGGTCGCTGTCGGCGAAGTAGCGGGAGATGTTGTCGCCGATCATGGTGATGTCGGGCACGTAGGCGTTGCCGGCCAGCGCGGCCAGCAGCCGCTGGGTGAGGTCGCCGCTCACCTGCGAGAGGGTGAACCGGTCGGCGGCGAAGCGCTCCGTGGCGGTGGTGAGCACCTGGTCGGACAGGCCGTTGTAGGTGTACCAGAGCGTGATGTGCCCCGGCTTGGCCGTGGCCGGGCTTACGCAGCCACTGGCCCCGAACGCGGTGGCGCCCAGGGCGCCCGCGCCGGCCAGCAGCCTTCGTCGAGTCAGCGTCATCGGGACCCTTCCGAAAGTCGTGAGCGCTCCCGTGAGCGCTCACGAATTGCGTTGGAGTCTGTTTCCGGCCATGGCGGTGTGTCAAGGGTGGGGGGTTGGATTCATAGGTGGGGGGTGGGGGTCCAGCACGGGAGGTGGGGGGTGGGGTTGGGGATGGGAGGTGGGGGGTGGTGTCAGTGCAAAGGGCCTCGCCCAACCCCTACGCCGAGTCCCGCACGCACAGTTCCGCCCGGACGATCTCCGACTCCGGGTCGAGCGGGCCGGTCGCGGTGAGCAGCCGGGCCGCCTGTTCGACGGCGAGCGTGCCGAGGCGGTGGGCGTCAAGGGCGACGCTGGTGAGCGCGGGTTCGACCAGGGCGCCAAGTTGGAGCCCGTCGAAGCCGATCACCGCGAGGTCCTGCGGGATTCGCAGCCCGAGTCGCCGCCCGGCCCTGAGCGCGCCGATGGCGATGATGTCGTTGAAGGTGAACACGGCGGTGACGTCCGGATGCCCGGCGAGCAGTTCCTCCAGCGCCTGCTCCCCGCCCGCCACGCTCTGCGCGGCCCGCCGTACCGGCCCCGGTTCCAGGCCGTGCGCGGCGAGCGCGGCCTCGTACCAGGTGTGCCGGATGCTCGGCTCGGCCCGCCCGGCGTGGTCGAGCATGCCGATCCGGCGGTGCCCGGCGCGCACCAGATGGCCCACGGCCCGTTCGACGCCCGCGCTGCCGTCCACGACGATCGAACTGAACCGCGCGGCGGGCGCCTCCCGCCCGATCAGCACCACCGGCACCCCTCGCACCAGCCGGTCGATGTCGTCCTCGGGCCGGCTGAAGTACCCGACGACCGCGTCGACCTGCGACCCGATCACCTCCAGCGTCCCGCGCTCCTCGTCGGGGCTGTCGGCGGTGTCGTAGACGACGACATGCCAGCCACGGGTGCGGGCCGCTTCCAGCGCGGCGGCGGCGACCTCGGTGAAGAACGGGTTGCGCAGATCCGGGATGACCAGTCCGATGCTGGTGGTGTCCTGCCGCACCAGGCCGCGTGCGAAGCGGCTGGGCCGGTAGCCCAGTTCCTGAGCCGAGTCCAGCACGCGCTGCTTGGTCGCGTGCCCGATCTCGCCCTTGTCGTTCAGCGCGCGGGAGACCGTCTGCCGGGACACTCCCGCGTGCCGGGCGACATCGTCGATCGTCACCCTGCGGGCCTGCGCCCCCGACTGTGTCATCACGTACCTCCGGACCATGCCGACGCCGGTGCGCCCGCCGGGGATCGAGTATGCCTGTGCCAGGAGGCGATCCAGCGCCGGGCGCCTGCGGCGGGGCTTGGGAGGGGGGCGGGCGCTTGCGGCGGGGGCTGGAGGGGGAGAGGGCTGGGGGAGGGGGCTGGGCGCCTGCGGCGCGGACTGGGAGGGGGTGATGCGGGGCGGGTGCGTACCGGGGGATGCGTACCGGGGGGTGCCGGGGGGCGGGTGCGTACCGAGGGCAGGTGCGTATCGGGGGCGGGTGATGCGGGGCGGGCTCGGCCCGGGAGGGTGTGTGCGGGGCGGACGTGGCCCGGGAGCGGGTGATGTGGGGTTGGGGGCGGGATGGGTGGCGCGGTCGGGGTGGCGCGCGGGTTCTTGGCGGCGCCGCGCGGGCTGGCTCCGCCGGACACGGCGTCGCGGGGTTGTTCGAGGCCGGTGATGGATCGGATCGGAGGCGGGGGGAGGCGGATCGAGGGGTGGGAGCGGGGGGGGCTGCGGTGCCTCGGGGGCTGCGGCTCAGGGCTCAGGGCCCGGTGCTTGGATCGGAGCCAAAGGCTCGGAGGCCAGAGCCGGGACCTGGGGTCTGGAGCCCGGGACTTGAGGCTTGGAGGCTGGAGCTTCAAGCCCGGGGCTCAGGGCTCGCGGCTCGCGGCCCAAGGCTTGGGACCCAAGGCCGGACCTCGGAGCCGGGGGCCAGGGGCCGGAGCCAGCGGCCCGGGGCCTGGAACCCCGCAGCTTCGACCCCGGCACTTGGGGCCTGGAGCGCGGGGCCGAAGGCACCGAGGGGGCCCGGGGCTTGAGATCCAGAGCTCGGAGCAGGGACCCCAGCACCCTGGGGCTCGGGGCCGGGCGCCCGGGTCCCGGTACTTGGGGCCTGGAACCCGGAGCTTCAAGCCCGGGACTTGTGGCCCGGAGCGCGGGGCCGAGGGCCGGGGCCCAGAAGGGGCCCGGGGCTTGGGACCCAGAGCTCAAGGCAGGGGGCCTGGGCCCCGGCGCCCTCGGGTCAAGGCAGGCGCCCCAGGGCTCGGGCCAGGCACCCGGAACCTGAGGCTCGGGCGCCTCGGCCCCCGGCACCCGGGGACCAGCACGACCCGGCCGGGGGGGCAGGCGCCCCAGGGCTCGGGCCAGCCGCCCGGAACCTGGGGCTCGGGGCCTCGGCCCCCGCACCCGGCATACCGGCACCCGGCACCGCACGACCCAGCCAACATCACCCCACCCCACCCCACCCCAGACCGGACCAGACCGGACCAGACCAAATCAGCCCCCCACCACCCCCCGCAACACCATCCCCACCGCCGCCTCCGTGATCACGTCCGGTTCCTCCGCCGCGCCCAGTTCGATCCGGCGGACCGCCGCGTCGACCACGCCCTGGAGCAGCATCGCGGCGAGGCGGGGCTCGGTGTGGCCCAGGGTGGCCAGGGCCTCGACGATCATCGCGATCAGGCCGCCGTGGGCCGCGCGGATCTTCTCCCGGGCCCCCGCGTCCAGCTCGCTCGCCGAGATGGCGACCACGGCGCGGTGCCGCCGGTCCCCCACCAGTTCCAGCTGCTTGCGGACATACGCCTCGACCTTCGCCCCGGCCCCGTCCGCCTCCGCCATCGCGGCCTCGACCTCCGCCGCCCAGACGGGGAAGTCGACCGCGCACAGTTCCTCGACCACCGCCGCCCGCGACCGGAAGTACTCGTACACGGACGACCGCGCCAGCCCCGTCCGCTCGGCGAGGGCCGGGAAGGTCAGCGCCTCCGTACCGCCCTCGGACAGCAGGGAGCGGGCCGCGTCCAGCAGGGCGGCTCGTTGCATCGACCGGTGCTCGGCCACGGAGGCCGCTCGAATCCTTGGCACGGCATCCACTTTACGGACGGACCCCCCGGTTCGGGAGTGGCTCACCCCACCCTCCGGTGGCTTGACCGGCGCACTCACCCCGCCCGGAAGCCTGCCCCCGCCCCTGCCGACCCGTTCCCGGCCAGGCTCAGCGCCCGAATCCGGCCAGCTTCGCCCGCAGCTGCAACACGGACTTGGTGTGGATCTGACTGACCCGGCTCTCGGTGACACCGAGCACATTGCCGATCTCGGCGAGGGTCAGCCCCTCGTAGTAGTAGAGCATCACCACCGTCTTCTCCCGCTCGGGCAGGGTGTTGATCGCCCGCGCCAGGAACCGCCGCAGCTCCCGGTCCTCCGCCACCTCCACCGGGTTGTCGGCGGCCGTGTCCTCCAGGGTGTCCATCAGGCTCAGCCGGTCGCCGCCGCCCTCGCCGCCGACATGCAGCAGCTCCTCCAGCGCCACCACATTGGCCAGCGACAACTGGCTGAACACCGCGTGCAGTTCATCGACCGCGATGCCCAGCTCCGCCGCGACCTCCACCTCACTGGGGGTGCGCCGCAGCCGCGCCTCCAGCGTGGCGTACGCCCGCTCCACATTGCGCGCCTTCTGCCGCACGGACCGCGGGATCCAGTCCAGCGCCCGCAGCTCGTCGATCATCGCGCCCCGGATCCGGGTGATGGCGTACGTCTCGAACTTGATCTCCCGGTCGATGTCGAACTTCTCGATCGCGTCGATCAGCCCGAACACCCCGGACGACACGAAGTCCGCCTGCTCCACATTGGGCGGCAGCCCCACGCTCACCCGGCCCGCCACGTACTTCACCAGCGGCGAGTAGTGCAGGATCAGCTGCTCCCGCAGCCGCTCGTCACCGGTGGTCTTGTACGAGCGCCACAGCTCGTCGAGCGTCGAGGGCGCGGGCGGTCGCGTACCGCCACCCTCACGGGCGGCTGGGGGGATCGCCGCCCGGTCGGACCCGGAGGTGTGCTGGGGCATTCGTCGCCTTGTGCCGTTCTGCCGTGAAGCTCGTACGGAGGGTGCCTGGGGTCCCTGGGGTGGCTGTGGATCATGTCGGTCGGTGGCCGGTACGCACCGGATCCTTGTGAGCGTAGCGTGACTGGAGTGTCGCGGTGCGCGAAGGGCGGGGCCCGCGCGGTGCGCAGATACGTTCCGTTTGGCGCTCCAGCGGGTCATGACGATCACTCACCGCGATCATGAAATCCGGTCAACTGCGCCTTTTCCCAAGGAATTCCACCTTCCCCCGGACGGCCGAACACCTCCGCTCACTCGGGGTGTGAACCGTCACGGACGGACATCACCGCCTGGCGTGTCAACTTCCAGCCGTCGCCGTGTCGTTCGACAAAACCGAGCGCTTTGAGTTCGTACAGTCTCGCGATCGTGTCGTCCGGCGTGGTCTGCGCGTCGCGTGCGATCTCCCCGGCCGGGGCCGCCCGGCGGGCGGGCAGCGCCGCGAGGACCTGGCGGGTGGCGGGCGCCAGCAGATCGCGCGGCAGCACCGGTCCGCGCCGCTCGGGGGCCAGCTCGCCCATGTCGCCGACCAGTTCGACGACCTCGGCGGCATCGGTCACCAGTTCCGCGCCGCCGCGCAGCAGCTCGTGCACTCCGGCGGACAGCGCGCTGGTGGCCGGGCCGGGGACCCCCATGACGTGCCGCCCCAGCCGGCCCGCGGCCCGCGCGGTCACCAGCGACCCGCTCCGGTACGCCGCCTCCACCACGACCGTGCCCCGGGTGAGGGCCGCGATCACCCGGTTGCGCAGGATGAACCGGCTCGGCGTCGGATGGTCGCCCGGCGGCAACTCCCCCACCACCAGCCCCTGTTCCGCGATCCGCGTGATCAACTCGGTGTGCCCTCGCGGATAGGGCCGGTCGACCCCGCAGGCGAGGACGGCGACGGTGGCCCCGCCCGCGCCGAGCGCGCCCCGGTGGGCAGCACCGTCGACCCCGTAGGCCCCGCCGGAGACCACGACCCAGCCGCGTTCGGCGAGCCCGGAGGCGAGGGTGACGGCCATGTGCGCCCCGTACTCGGTGCAGGCGCGGGCGCCGACCAGCGCGACGGACTTCAGCGCCCATATCCGCAGACTCGCCCGTCCCCTCACCCACAGACCCAGCGGCCGGGCGTCGCCGAGATCGTCCAGCTGCCCCGGCCACTCGCCCTCCCCCGGGCTCACGAACCGCACCCCGGCGGCCCGCGCCACCGCCAGATCCCGCTCCGGCTCGGCGTGCCCGGCCCGCGCCCGCAACCCGCTCCACCGCCGCGCGCTCACCCCCGGCAACGCCCTACCGCTCCGCAGCCGCCGCGCCACCTCCCGCACCCCGAACTCCCGCACCCACCGCCCGGCGACCTCGTCCCCGGGCTCGACGACGCGAGTGAGAAACACCCGGTCGAGAAGCCCGGGGTCGGCCTCGGGGGCGGTGCGGGTGGGGCGGTCGGTACGGCCAGGGGGCGGATCCTCGGCGATACCGCCGCGCGCCCCTTCACCGACGCCCGCCCCCGGACCTCCGGTGACACCGGGGAACGACCCTTCACCAACGCCGACACCCGGACCCCCGGCAACACCAGGGAACGACCCTTCGCCAACGCCCGCACCCGAACCCCCGGCAACACCGGACACCGACTCTTCACCGCCCCAACCGCCCCCACCGACACCCCCCGCAAAGGCCGCACCCCCACTCTTCCCCTCCACGTCAGCCCCCTCCACTTCAGCCCCCTCCGCATCACGCCTCTCCACATCAACCCCCTCCACGTCACCCCTCTCCACCTCAACCCCCTTCACATCAACGCCCCGATCGCCATCGGCACCCCCCGCGGAACACCCGTCCGCAGTTGCAGCGCGAGGGCGACATCCATCGCGGTGGGGCGGTCGTGGCCGACCAGGTCGGCGACGGTCCAGGCGACCCGTAGCACCCGGTCGAGACCCCGCGCCGTCAGCGAACCCCGTTCCAGGCTGCGCTCGGCCTCGTCCATCGCGCCCGGCGCGGCATGCCAGCGGGTGCGCAGCTCGCGGCCCGGCACGTCGCTGTTGGTACGCCACGGCGTGCCGGCCAGCCGGAGCGTGGCCCGCTCGCGGGCTGCGCGGACCCGGTCGGCGACGGTCGCCGTGGACTCGCCCCGCGCACCCCGGTCGACCAGCTCCGCCCGGGTCACGCGGTCGACCTCGACGCGCAGGTCGACCCGGTCGAGCAGCGGCCCCGACAGCCGGGCCTGATAGCGGCGGATCGCGGACGGCGGGCAGTCGCACAGGTCACCCGTGACCGAGAACCGCCCGCACGGGCAGGGATTGGCAGCCAGCACCATCAGGAACCGCGCCGGGAAGCGCACCACCCCGGCGCTGCGCGCGATCACCACATGCCCGGCCTCCAGCGGCTGCCGCAGCGCGTCGAGCGCCTGCCCGCTGAACTCGGGAGCCTCGTCCAGGAAGAGCACGCCCCGATGGGAGAGGGACACCGCTCCGGGCCGGGCGACGCCCTGTCCGCCGCCGACGAGGGACTGCATGGTCGCCGAGTGGTGCGGGGCGCAGTAGGGGGCGGTGTCGACCAGGGGCTTGCCGGTGGGCAGCAGTCCCGCCACCGAGTGCACCGCGGTGACCTCCAGCGATGCCTGCCGGTCGAGCGGGGGCAGGATCGCTGGCAGCCGCTCGGCGAGCATGGTCTTGCCCGCTCCGGGCGGGCCCTCCAGGAAGAGATGGTGGCCCCCGGCCGCGGAGACCTCCACCGCCGTGCGCGCCGAGATCTGGCCCACCACATCGGCCAGGTCGTACCCGGCGTCGTGCTGTGCCGCGCCGACGCTGTGCATACCGGTCGCCTCACCCGTCCCCGGCATCCGCAGCCCGGCCCGCAGCGGGTCGGGGCGGCCGGGCGGGTCGGGGTCCTCCTCGGGCACGGGCTCGTCGGCGAGCACGGCGATGAGCTGCCGCAGGCTCCGCACCCCGAGCACGGAGATCCCGGGGACGAGGGCCGCCTCGGCGGCGGCGCACTCGGGCACCACGACCTGTTCGTATCCGGCGTCGGCGGCGGCCAGCACCGCGGGCAGGATGCCCCGCACGGGCCGTACCCGTCCGTCGAGGCCCAGTTCGCCGATCATCACGATGTCGGCGAGGACCCGGGGGTCGATGCGTTCCGCGGCGCCGAGCACCGCGCAGGCCACGGCCAGGTCGAAGCCCGATCCCGCCTTGGGCACCGATGCCGGACTGAGTCCGACGGTGAGCTTCTTCTGCGGCCATTCGCCGCCCGAGTTCACCACCGCCGCCCGGACCCGGTCCCGGCTCTCCGTCAGGCTCTTGTCGGGCAGTCCCACCAGGGTGAACGCGGCGACGCCGGGCTCCAGGTCCGCCTGGACCTCGACGACGACGCCCTCCACCCCCACCAGGGCCACCGAGCAGGTACGCGCGAAGCCCATCTCAGGCCACCCCCCGCGCGTGCTCGACCACCGGGGCGCCCCGGTCGGGCAGGACCACGCCGATCAGATCGATCCGGACACCGCCGGGCGGCGCTCCCCCGTGCTCCTGGGTCCACCGCTCCGCGAGCCCGCGCAGCCGCCGGGCCTTGACCGGGGTGACCGCCGCCATCGGATGCTCGTAGGGACCCGCCCTGCGGGTCTTGACCTCGCAGACCACCAGGACGTCCCCGTCCCGCGCCACGATGTCGATCTCTCCGGTCCTGCCACCGCGCCAGTTGCGCTCCAGGACCGTCATACCGGCCTCGGTCAGCCGCCGCGCGGCCAGATCCTCGCCGTACTTGCCGAGTGCGTCTCGTGCGTTCATGTCGGCACCTCCTGGCGCCAACGATCACGCACCGCCACCCGGCGAGTGGATCTTGGTGTGTTACCGGCCGGTTGTGGATATCCCCGCCACCCACACGAGGGACATCCACCTCACCGACGGGACAGCCTCACCGGCTGGACGGTCTGCCAGAACATCGGCGCCTCACCCGCCCGGCAGCTCCAGATCGCTCTTGTTCAGCTCCTCGATGTTCACGTCCTTGAACGTGAGCACCCGGACCTGCTTCACGAACCGGGCCGGCCGATACATGTCCCACACCCAGGCATCCGCCATCGACACCTCGAAGAACACCTCACCCTGAACCGAATGCACCTGCATCTCGTAGTCATTGGTGAGATAGAAACGCCGCTCGGTCTCGATCACGTATTTGAACAGACCGACGACATCGCGGTACTCCCGGTAGAGCTTCAGCTCCATCTCGGTCTCGTACTTTTCGAGGTCCTCGGCGCTCATGGCATGTTCCCCTTCAGCCGTGCGATCCCACCATTGTGCGCCAGTCACGGGAGCCTCTAGACGATTTCCGTGTCAAGGATCTCGGGGCTGGGCGGGGGCCCTTCGTCGAGCAGTCTGCGCAGCAGCCCGGCGAGTCTGGTCGGGTACACCGTCTCATGCGAGCGGGTCAGTTCCTGACACGTCCACCACCTCGCCCCCGCCACACTGCGCCGCTCCAGCTCGGTGAGGGCGAGCCCCTCGCGCCCGGCCGGTGCCACGGCCCGCTCCGTCCGTGCCAGGTAGTACCACTCGTCCTGGTCCCAGCGCCGCCCGGCGAACGGGAACGAGCACCGGCGCCGCCACAGCACCGGCCCCAGTACGACCTCCGTGACCCCGGTCTCCTCGGCGAGTTCCCGCAGCGCGGCCCGCTCCCGGGTCTCGTCGCCCTCCACGCCCCCGCCCGGGGTGAACCACCAGTCGTCGGCGGGATCGTCCGGCTCATGGCCGTGCAGCAGCAGGATCCGGTCCTGCGGATCCAGCAGCACCACCCGCGCCACCTGGCGCAGACCACCCCGGTAGGTGTCCTCGGCAGCCGTCTCACCCGACACCCGCGGCCCCCGCCCCGGTACGCCCCGCCAGCCGCTTGGCCACCGGCCCGTAGGCCGCCCCCGCCAGCACCAGCACCGCCCCGCCCACGGCCAGGAAGACCATCATCCGCAGCGGCCCGGGATCCGACAGCGCGCCCAGCTCCGCGAACCCGGACGGCCGCTCCAGCATCCCGTCCAGGGGCCAGACGACGGCGTCCACCCGCGCGGTCACCGCCTCCCGGGCCACCGTGCCGCTCGCCGCGTCCGTCAGATGGGCCGTGGAGTCCAGCGAGCCGTGCCGTTCGTCACCGAGCAGGAACAGCCGCCCCTCGGGCACGGTCACGGTCGGGAAGTCCGCCACCTCGGCGGCCTCGCCCCCGGGCAGATACGGTTCGTCGATCCGCGTCCCGTTCACGGTCAGCTCTCCGTCGGTGCAGCAGGCCACCGTGTCCCCGCCGATCGCCACCACCCGCTTGAGCACCGGCGCGTCCGCCCAGGTGTCGTCCCTGAACACCACGACATCGCCCCGCCGCACATCATCGCCGTCGACCCGCTCCGCGAGCACCCGGTCCCCGACACCGATCGTCGGTGCCATCGACCCCGTGGGCACGGTGTACGGCCGGTACACCACCGCCGCCCAGCCGAACCCGCCGAGGAACAGCACCAGCCCCAGCGCCACGGCCAGCCCGGACAGCACCTGCCCGGTCCGCCCGCCCGCTCCCGGGGCCGTACCTGTCGTGCTCTCGCCACCCATGGACCCGCACCCTACCCGGCGGTACCGACCCCGGTCAGCCCGTCCCCGGCACACCGAAGGGGCCCTCGTACGATCACGAGGGCCCCGTCCAACAGCTCGAAACCGCGGTGTCCGCGCCAGCGGGTCGACGGCGGCCGGTCAGCCGGTGTGCGCGGTGCACGGTCAGCGCGTCAGCGTCCGGTCAGCGCGCGAGCCGGGCGCAGTCGGCGCGGCGGCGATCGGCGTGCGGTCAGCGCGTCGGCTCGGGAGCGTGCCGGCGCCGCTGCCACCACACCACCGGCACCACCCCGGCCAGCGCCAGCGCGCCCGGCGCGGCCGTCAGGCCGGCGGCGGCGCTGGGCGTCCGGTCGTCGAGGCCCGGCTGGTCGAAGGTGTCCGGAACCGGCAGGGTGCCCCAGCGGTTGATGGGCCACGCCTTGACGATGGCCCGGCCGACGACCTCGTCCACCGGCACCATGCCCTTGTGCTGGTCGGCGGTGTTGTAGCGCGAGTCCCGGGAGTTCTGCCGGTGGTCGCCCATCACCCAGACAAAGCCGTCGGGGACCGTGACCGAGAACTGGCCGCCCTGGTCGTCCATGCTGCACGGGGTGTTCCCGGGGTACACATACGGCTCGTCGAGCGCCTTGCCGTTGACCATGACCGGGCCGGTGCCCTGGCACGAGACGGTGTCGCCGCCGACGCCGATGACCCGCTTGATGAGGTCCTTCTCCTCCGCGGACGGCATCAGGCCGATCCAGCTGAGGAAGGTCTGGAGGGCGTTCGGATCGGCGGTCGGCTCACCGGCCAGCCAGTTGTCCGGGTCGTGGAAGACGATGACCTCGCCGCGCTCCGGCTCGGAGCCGAACCAGGGGGTGAGCTTGTCCACCAGCACCCGGTCACCCCGCTGGAGGGTGTTCTGCATCGAGTCGGAGGGGATCGAGAACGCCTGCACCAGGAAGGTCTTGATCAGCAGCGCCAGCACCAGCGCGATACCGATCAGGATCGGCAGTTCCTTCCAGAACGACCGGGGCTTGCGGGGTGCCGGGGGCATCCCGTCCGCCTCCCGGTCGCCGGCCGGGGGTCCTGCGGGACCCTCCGGGCCCGCGGGGCCGGGCGGCTGCTGCGCGCCCGCGCCGTCCTCATTCCCGGAGGTCACGGCGCCGCTGTCGGCCTGGGCGGACGCTTCCACGGGACGTCCGCGGTGCTCCTCGCCGTCGTGTCCGGACCGTGCGCCAACCGCCACATCCCCCACGCCAACTCCTCACTCTGTGCCGCCGCCTGCCCCATGCGCGGCGCAGGCCCACCACTCCCATAACGAGCGGGAGTTCCGCAGGGGTCGGGAGCTGGATTGCTTTCGGATCGTAGGAGGCAACCCTATGCGACAGCGGTGGACCGGCGGTCGTCCCCGGTACGGAGTCGGTCAAGGATGCGTACGTTTTCGGTTCCTCCAGGGCCGACCAGTGGTTGAACGGCCAGGCGATGACCATGGCACGGCCCACCACCTCGTCCTCGGAGACCGTGCCGCCGTAGTCGGTGTCCTGGTGGGCGCGGGAGTCGGCGGAGTTGGAGCGGTGGTCGCCCATCACCCACAGCCGCCCCTCGGGGACGGTGATGTCGAACTGCGTTTCGGAGGGTGCGTTCCCCGGAAACAGATAGTCGCCCTCGGTCAGCGGGAGGCCGTTGACGGTGACCCGGCCCTGCGCGTCACAGCACCGCACCTGGTCGCCGCCGACCCCGACGACCCGTTTGATGAGGTCTTTCTCGTCGTCGGAGGGCAGCAGGCCGATGAAGGTGAGGAGGTCCTTGACCTGCTTGACGACGATCGGGTCGTCCTCCGGCTGGGCCGCCTGCTCCTCCTGGAGCCAGCCACCGGGGTCCTTGAACACCACGACGTCCCCGCGCTGCGGCCGGGAGCCGAACCAGGGGGTGAGCTTGTCCACCAGCACCCGGTCGCCGACCTGGATGGTCTGCTCCATGGAGCCGGACGGGATCACGAACGCCTGCACCAGGAACGTCTTCAGCACCAGGGCTATCAGCACGGCGACCCCGGCGAGGAGCGGGATCTCCTTGATGGCCGACCGGCGACGGCGCCGCTTGACCTTGCGCTGGAGCCTGCGCCGCTCCGCGCGGGTCCGCCCGGCACCCGGGGCGGCGGTCCGGCGGGTTCCGGTGGGCAGCAGATTGTCGGCGGGACCGCTGGGCACCCCGCGCGGTTTGCCGCGGTTACCCATGGGCACCGTCCGGCGCGGGTACGCCCGCGTAGGCGTCGGGGCGGGTGATCCGGGTCCAGTGGCCGGCGGGCCAGGCGATCCAGTCGGCCCGGCCGATGACCCGGTCCACGGGCACCATGCCGCCGCCCGGCGAGCCCAGCCGGTCCCGGGAGTCGCTGGAGGCGCTGCGGTGGTCGCCGAGGAGGAACAGCCGTCCGCCGGGCACGACCACGTCGAAGGGCACCGAGGAGGCGCTGTCACCGGGGTGCAGGAACCCGGACTCGTCGACCGGCCGGCCGTTCACCTCGATCCTCCCCTCCGTGTCGCAGCAGACCACGCGGTCCCCGCCCACGCCCACGACGCGCTTGATGTAGTCCGCGTCCCCGAAGTACTCCGTGCCGTCGAACACGACGATGTCCCCGCGCTCCGGCCCGGCACCGAAACGGTACGCCAACTTGTTTACGAGAACGCGGTCGCCGATCCTCAATCCCTGCGTCATGGATCCGCTGGGAATTTCGAACGGCCGTACCACGAACGTGTTCAGGAGCAGCAGGAACACCAGGCAGATCAGCAGGGTGAGGCTGATCCGGCCGCCGGGCAGCCAGTACGACAGACCGGTGTGGACGGGGCGGAGGGGGCCCTCGGGGGCGGGGGTCCGGCGTCGGCGGGCGGGCAACGCGAAACGCGACCGTTCCTCCGGTCCCTCGGTGTCCGGGGTGGTGGTCCCGGAGTCGGAGGGGCGGGAGGAGCGGTCGCGCTCCGTGTGCTGTGCTTCGGTGTCCATCGGGGCCAGATGCTATCCGGCCCGGCCGTGGACGCCTCGGCGCGCTCAGTTCTCGCGCTTCTCCTTGATCTTGGCGGCCTTGCCGCGCAGATCCCGCAGGTAGTACAGCTTGGCGCGGCGAACGTCACCACGGGTGACCAGCTCGATCTTCTCCACGATCGGGGTGTGCACCGGGAAGGTGCGCTCGACGCCGACGGAGAAGGAGACCTTGCGGACCGTGAAGGTCTCGCGCACGCCCGAACCCTGGCGGCGGATCACGACGCCCTTGAACTGCTGCACACGGGAGCGGTTGCCCTCGATGACGCGGACGTGCACGTTGACCGTGTCGCCCGGACGGAAGGCGGGGACGTCGCTGCGCAGCGACGCGGAGTCGACGGAGTCGAGCAGGTGAGACATGTTCGTCTGCTTTCCTCGCTGATGCCACAGGTCATCAACGGAAACTAGGGTTTTCCTGAGGAGGCCGTGCGGGTCGGGGCGGGCGTCGTGTCCCCCTGCGGCAGGGGCGCACGCCGGACGGGCGCACAACAGCCGCCTATTCTTCCACGCCGTCGGTCCTGCGCCAAAATCGGCCGTGGGGCTCGCCCTCCGGGTCGGGTGACCAGCCCAGGATGGAGAGCATCTCGCGGTCCTTCTTGTCGAACGCCTTCGGGTCGCAGCGCTCGATCAGATCGGGCCGGTGGGCCGTGGTCCGGCGCAGCGCCTCGTCCCGGCGCCAGCGGGCGATCCGGCCGTGGTGCCCGCTGAGCAGCACCTCGGGGATGTCCCGGCCGCGCCACTCGGGCGGCTTGGTGTAGACGGGCCCTTCCAGCAGGTTCGCCATGGCGCCGGGCGCGAAGGAGTCGTCCCGGTGCGACTCGGCGTTGCCGAGCACCCCGGGCAGCAGCCGCGCCACGGCCTCCGTGACGACGAGTACGGCGGCCTCCCCGCCGGCCAGGACGTAGTCGCCGATGGACACCTCGTAGACCGGCATCCGGGTCGCGTACTCGTCCACGACACGCCGGTCGATGCCCTCGTAGCGGGCCGGGGTGAAGATCAGCCAGGGCCGCTCGGAGAGTTCGACGGCGAGTTCCTGGGTGAAGGGGCGTCCGCTGGGCGTGGGCACGATCAGCGCGGGCGCGCCCGAGCCGGTCTCGTAGCCGTCGGCGAGGACCGTGTCGAGGGCGTCGCCCCAGGGCCCGGTCTTCATCACCATGCCGGGACCGCCGCCGTAGGGCGTGTCGTCGACGGTGTTGTGCCGGTCGTGGGCCCAGGTCCGCAGATCGTGCACCCGGACGTCGAGGCGCCCCCGCGCGCGGGCCTTGCCCATCAGGGAGACGTTCAGCGGTTCCAGGTACTCGGGGAAGATCGTGACGACGTCGAGCCGCATCAGGCGTCGCCGCCGTCGCGCTCGCCGTCCGGCTGGTCGTCCCGGGTGGAGGCGGTCTCCGCGCGGTCGTCGATCAGCCCCGGCGGCGGGTCGATGACGGCCCGCTGCTCCTCCAGGTCGATCTCGGTGACGATCTCCGTGACGAACGGGATCATCACCTCGGTGCCGTCCGGGCGCTCCACGATGAACAGGTCCTGGGACGGCAGATGGGAGATCTCGGTGATCCGGCCGACCGGGGTGCCGTCGGCGGTGACCACATCCAGGTCCATCAGCTGGTGGTCGTAGTACTCGTCCTCGTCCTCGGGCAGCTGCTCCGGGTCGATCTCGGCGATGAGCAGGGTGTTGCGCAGGGCCTCGGCGCCGGTGCGGTCGCGGACGCCCTCGAAGCGCAGCAGCAGCCGGCCGCTGTGCACCCGGCCGGTCTCGATGGTCAGCGGTCCGGTGGCGGCCGGGTCGGTGGCCAGTACGGCACCGGGCGCGAGCCGCAGTTCCGGTTCGTCGGTGCGTACCTCCACGGTGACCTCGCCCTTGATGCCATGGGCGCGGCCGATCCGGGCGACTACGAGCTGCACGGTGCTGGATCTCCTGTCACGTTCCTGGATTCCTGCTGCGCCGGCCGTTCCGTCTGTCCGGCTGCTCCACGACTACGGGCCGGGGACGGCCGGACGGCCCTCCCCGGCCCGAGCCGGTGTTTCTTCGGCGAACGCAGCGAACTCGGCGTCAGCTCACTGACGTCAGCGGATGTGGTCCACGTCGACGAGGTCGACCCGGACACCGCGTCCGCCGATGGCGCCCACGACGGTACGCAGAGCGCGCGCGGTGCGGCCGTTGCGGCCGATCACCTTGCCGAGGTCGTCGGGGTGGACCCGGACCTCCAGCACACGCCCGCGGCGCAGGTTGCGCGAGGCGACCTGCACATCGTCGGGGTTGTCGACGATGCCCTTCACGAGGTGCTCAAGCGCCTCTTCGAGCATGCTGCTCAGGCCCCGGCCGACTCGGACTCGGCGGCGGCCTCGTCCTTCTTCTCCGCCTTCTTCTTCTGGGTGATCGCCTCACCCTTGCCCTCGTCCTCGCCGCCGAGCGCCTCGAACGACGGGCGGGTCGACTTGGGCTCGGCGACCAGCAGCGGCGCCGGGGCGGGCTCGCCCTTGAACTTCTGCCAGTCGCCGGTCTTCTTCAGGATGGCGAGCACGGGCTCGGTCGGCTGGGCACCGACACCGAGCCAGTACGCCACACGGTCGGCGTCGACCTCGATGACCGACGGGTGGTACGTCGGGTGGTACTTGCCGATCTCCTCGATCGCACGGCCGTCACGGCGGGTGCGGGAGTCGGCGACGACGATGCGGTAGTGAGGCGAACGGATCTTGCCCAGACGCTTCAGCTTGATCTTGACTGCCACGGGAGTGGGTTCTCCTGGATTTGACGTGATGGGGCACGGCGAGAATTGCCGCGTGGGGTTGCGGTACCCGAGTGCCCGATGGACGCGTCAGCCGGAGGAGAGAGGGGTCCTGTGCGACTGTCGAGTACAGCTAGCCATTGTGCCACACGGCTCCGACCGGCCCGACCGGCGGTCGGGCCCGGGCCACGGCGGGGCATGGCTGAGGGGCGCCGGGCGCCGATCGGCACCCCGCGCCCACCCCGGCCGCGCGGGACCCCGCCGGGGCGGAGGGGGCGACCCATACGGGTCGGGTACTCCTCGCGCCCCTCGGGGGTGCGGTACACGGCGGCAGGCGCCCGGCATCCACGAAATGCCGGGAGCTAGCCCGCCGCGCCCGCGCCCACCACCTCGGGGATCCGGAACGGCTTCCCGCAGCCGCCGCACATGATCGGCGCCTGGGCCAGGACGGAGGGGACCACGCGCACATTGCGCCCGCAGTCGCACACCGCCTTGACCCGCACCCCGCCGCCGGACGAGCCGTGCCGGGCGGCCGGGCCGCGGAAGGAACGGGTGGTGTCGGAGGCGGTCGCCACGGTGTGCGCCTTCAGCGCGCGCTGGAGCCGCTCGATGGTCGGGCGGTACCGGCGCTTGGCCTCGGGATTCAGCGTGACCAGTGAGAATCCGCTGCTGGGATGGGGCTCCTCGGGGTGGTCCAGACCCATTTCCTCGGCGATCGCGAGGAATCTGCGGTTGTGGTACCGACCGGCGCGGGATGTGTCGCGGACGCCGCGCGCGGCGGCGATGCCATGGACTGCCTCATGGAGCAGTCGCTCGAAGGAGAGCTCATGCCCGCAGGCGGACGAGGACTCTCCGATCAGGGACTCGGGCGCGGCTAGATCGGGCAGCTCGGGGTGGTACCGCTGAATATCGGCCCACGCCTGCGCCAGCTCTGCGGCGAGAACAGGTGGTGTCGTGCTCACGTAATGACAACGAGCCGGGGTTGCGCTGTGTTCCTATTCCGGGCATCCCAAATAATTTGCACGTACCCGTCAGTTGCCGCTGATGCGTCCCGACGAGTACGGGTGCGCTGATCTGCGGAGAAGCCTCGCAGTCCCTACCAAGCCGGTGCGTAGTCCACGCTACGGAGTCGCGTGTAGGCAGGGGGTTTCCCGTGCCGCGCGATGCGCAAGGGGCGTTTCGGCCCGCCTGTCCGGCGCGCGGGACCCGTCCCGGCCGGCGCCCATGACGCCCCGACGTTACCGCGTCCGGCGTCCGCCCATGACACCGCCCGCCGGGACCGTCCGGAGGCGTTACGACGCTCCCGCGCGCGGGGCGCTTCCCCCTGCCGACCTTGGCCGGAACGGACTCACCGCCTCCGCGCGCCCGGCCCTCCCCTCCGGCCCACCGGCCGCCCGGCGGGTTCCGGCCAGTCGCCGCGCGGATGACGGGCCGCGTACGTCCCAGGTTTCCGGGACGTGAAATCTCGCCAGGTGGCCGGGTGCGGGGCAAGCCGGGGCCGCCGACCCCTGGACGCCGTCGCGTGCCCGGAGTTACCTGGCTTACGGGAGCGATGCGGAACGCACGCCACGGGGCCCGCACCGGAAGCCCCCGCACGACCCCGTACCTCCCGTCCGGGGACCGGACAGCACCGGCCTCCCGGGGCCCCTGCCCGGTACGACGACATCGGCACCGGCACCCGAACCCGGGCACCCGTCACCACCCCCTTCGGCGAACAGCGCGGCAGCAACGATTCAGCAGCGAGTCAACGAATGGCGAAATGGGGCGCAATAGATGACTTCCACGCTCGTGCGACAGCACCCGCCTCACACCGGCCCGGTCCCGCGTGTGGACCTCGGCGCACGCGCGCGTGACTGGGCGGAGATCCAGGAGCGGATGCTGGTCCCGCTCCACGAGGCCGTCTACGAGCGACTGGACGTGGGCCCCGGCACCCGGCTGCTCGGCCTCGGCTGCGGCAGCGGGCTGGCCCTGCTCGGCGCGGCCTCCCGGGGCGCCGCCGTCACCGGCACGGAACCGGCCTTCCCCGAACGCCTGGCCCTCGCGCGCGAGCGCCTGCTCCCGAGCCCGTGGAACCCCCGCACCCGGACCGGCGCCCGCCTCCTGGAGGCCGTCCCGCGCTCCGCCGAGCCGTACACCCTGGTGACCGCGTTCGAGCCGGTCGGGTGTCTGGCGGGGGACGGTGAGGGGCTGGCGGACGCCCTCGGCGCGGCGCGGGCGGTGGTCCCACGCGGGACACCGGTGGTGCTGACCGGGTGGGGGCCGCCCGAGCGGTGTGCGACGGCCGGGGTGCTGCGGGCCGTCGGGTCGTCGGGGGGCGGTGGTGGCTGGCGTCCGGCACGCCGGGACGATCTGGAGGAGGCCGCCGCGCGGGCCGGTCTGCGGCCCGACGGGTCCGGGCGGGTCGCCTGCCCGTTCGGCTACGCCGATGCCGCCAGCGCCCTGCGCGGACTGCACTCCACCGGGTTCCTCGACACCGCCGTCGCGGCGGCCGGGCGGGAGCGGGTCGACAAGGAACTCGGCGAGGCCCTCCACCCGTACCGGCGTCCCGATGGCACGGTGTGGATGCCGAATGTCTTCCGCTATCTGATCGCCCGGATGCCCTGACGGCTCCGGGGCCGCCGGGCCAAACCCTGGGCTCAGGGCTCAGGGCTCAGGGCCGAGGGCTCAGGGCTCACGGCTGATCCCTGAGAGTTGAGGGCTCAGCCCATGAACTTCTTGAACTCGTCCGGCAGCTCGAAGTCCTGGCCCGCCTGCTGTCCCGGGAGCCCGAAGGCGCCCCCGGCCTGTGCGGCGGCCTCGCGGCGGGCGGCGGCCTCCTGCTCCTGCTGCTTGCGCTTCATCGGGTTGCCGGAGCGCTGCTTGCCCTTGGCCGTCTTCTGCTTCTTCTTGGTGCGGCCCGGACCGCCGCCCATGCCCGGCACGCCCGGCATCCCGGGCATCCCGCCGCCCTGGGCCATCCGGCTCATCATCTTGCGGGCCTCGAAGAACCGCTCCACCAGGTTCTTCACCGCGCTGACCTCGACCCCGGAGCCCTTGGCGATGCGGGCGCGGCGGGAGCCGTTGATGATCGTCGGTTCCTGGCGCTCGGCCGGGGTCATCGACTTGATGATGGCCGCCGTACGGTCGACGTCCCGCTCGTCCAGGTTGTTGATCTGGTCCTTGATCTGGCCCATGCCGGGGAGCATGCCGAGCAGCTTGGAGATGGAGCCCATCTTCCTGACCTGCTCCATCTGGGCCAGGAAGTCGTCCAGGGTGAAGTCCTGGCCCTTCTTGGAGGCCAGCTTCTCGGCCATCTTCTGGGCTTCGGCCTGGTCGAACGTCTTCTCGGCCTGCTCGATCAGGGTGAGCAGGTCACCCATGTCGAGGATCCGGGAGGCCATCCGGTCCGGGTGGAACGCGTCGAAGTCGTCCAGCTTCTCGCCGTTCGACGCGAACATGATCGGCTTGCCGGTGATCTGCCGGATGGACAGCGCCGCGCCGCCGCGGGCGTCGCCGTCGAGCTTGGAGAGGACCACCCCGTCGAAGCCGACGCCGTCGCGGAACGACTCGGCGGTGTTGACCGCGTCCTGGCCGATCATCGCGTCGACGACGAAGAGGATCTCGTCCGGGGAGACGGCGTCGCGGATGTCCGCGGCCTGCCGCATCATCTCCTGGTCGATGCCGAGACGGCCGGCGGTGTCCACCACCACGATGTCGTGGACCCGGCTCTTGGCGTACTCGATGGAGTCCTTGGCGACCTTGACCGGGTCACCGACGCCGTTGCCCGGCTCGGGGGCGTAGACCGCGACACCGGCGCGCTCGGCGACCACGCTGAGCTGGTTCACCGCGTTGGGGCGCTGGAGGTCGCAGGCGACCAGCAGCGGGGAGTGCCCCTGCTCCTTGAGCCACTTGCCGAGCTTGCCCGCGAGGGTGGTCTTACCGGCACCCTGGAGACCGGCCAGCATGATGACCGTCGGCGGCTGCTTGGCGAAGCGGAGCCGCCGGGTCTCGCCGCCGAGGATCTGCACCAGTTCGTCATTGACGATCTTCAGAACCTGCTGGGCGGGGTTCAGCGCCTTGGAGACATCGGCCCCGAGCGCCCGCTCCTTGACGTTCTTGATGAACGTACGGACGACGGGGAGGGCCACGTCCGCTTCGAGGAGCGCGATCCGGATCTCCCGCGCCGTGGCGTCGATGTCCGCCTCGCTGAGGCGCCCCTTGCCCCGCAGGTTCTTGAAGGTTGCTGAGAGGCGATCGGAGAGAGTATCGAACACGGCGGCGTCGGTCCTCGCGGTCGGGGGCTGGCGGTGGAATCGCCCTCCAGGGTATCCCGGGAGGGCGGGGAGACGGCACGGTCGCCTCCCCGGGCCCCGTGGGCGCGGGCGCTCAGTGGGCCCGCAGGGTCTCCTCCAGTGCCTTGGCCACCGAGGTGGCCTCCTCGGTGGCCAACGGCAGGCCCGTCCCCGAGGTCACATAGAAGGCGTCCACCGCGTTCGAGCCCAGCGTGGAGACATGGGCGCTGCGCACCCGTACCCCCGCCTTCTCCAGGGCGGCGCCGATCCGGAACAGCAGGCCGGGGGCGTCCTGGGCGCGGACCTCGATGACCGTGGCGTGCCGGGAGGCGGCCGGGGCGACGGTCACCCGGGGCGGCGGTGCGATCACCCCCCGGCGGCGCGGGTAGGCGGCGTCGCGCTCGGCGAGGCGGCCGGCGATGTCCAGGGAGCCGTCCAGCGCGCGGACCAGGTCGGCGCGGAGCCGGGCGGCCTGCGGCAGGGAGCCGTACTGGGCGGCGACCCGCCAGTCCAGCAGCAGCACCGAGCCCTCGACGCCGTCCGGCAGCTCCAGGGTGCGCAGCTCTGCGGTGCGGACGGTGAGCCGGTGCAGGGAGAGCACCCCGGCGACGGCGGGCAGCACCCCGGGCTGGTCGGGTACGGCGATGACGAGTTCGACGCCGAGCGGCTCGGGGTCGCCGGTGGGCGCCTCCTCGGCCTCCACCGGGGGCTCGGTCTGGGCGCGCAGGGCGAGCACGGGTCCGCCGGTGGCCACCGACTCGATCGCGAGCCGTTCCTGCTCGGCGGTGGGCGCGGCGGTCTCCGGGGCGTTCTCGGACACCTCCCCGGCGAGCACCGCCGAGACCCGTTTGACCAGGTCGGCGACCAGGGAGCCGCGCCAGGACGACCAGGCGGCGGGGCCGGTGGCGAGGGCGTCGGCCTCGGTGAGGGCGTGCAGCAGTTCCAGGGTGCCCTCGGTGCCGACGGCCTCGGCGACCGCCCGTACGGTGGCCGGGTCCTCCAGGTCGCGCCGGGTCGCGGTGTCGATGAGCAGCAGATGGTGGCGGACCAGGGCGGCCAGGACGGCGACGTCGTCGCGGTCGAAGCCGATCCGGGCGGCGACGTCCTTGGCGATGATCTCCCCGGCCACCGAGTGGTCGCCGGGCCAGCCCTTGCCGATGTCGTGCAGCAGGGCGGCGACCAGCAGCAGGTCCGGGCGGCTGACCCGGCGGGCGAACTCGGAGGCGCGGACGGCGGTCTCGATGAGATGCCGGTCGACGGTCCAGATGTGCACGGCGTTGCGCTGCGGGCGGCAGCGCACCCGCTCCCAGTCCGGCAGCAGCCGGGTGATCAGGCCCTCGGCCTCCAGCGCCTCCCAGACCTCGACGGTGGGGCGGCCGGAGCCGAGCAGGGTGACGAGCTGTTCGCGGGCCTCGGCGGGCCAGGGCGTGGGCAGGGGGCGCGCGGTACCGGCCATGCGCCGGACGGCGTGCAGGGAGAGCGGGAGCCCGGCCTGGGCGGCGGCAGCGGCGGCGCGCAGCGGGAGGACCGGGTCGCGTTCGGGGCGGGCGGCGCGGGCGAGCACCACCTCGCCGTCCTGCTCGACGACGCCCTCGGCCAGCGGGGAGCGCTCGGCGACCGGCTTGGGGCCACCGCCGAGCAGGGCCCGCAGCCGGGGCCGTCCGGCCCGGGAGCGCAGGACCCGGCCCACTTCCCGCCAGGTGACATCGCTGGCGTAGGAGATGACCCGGGCGGCCTCGTAGACCTGGCGGAGCAGAGTGTCGGCGTCGAGGAGGCCGAGTTCGGCGGCGACCTGGTCCTGTTCCTGGAGGGCGAGGCGGTCGGTGGCGCGGCCGGTGGCGAGGTGGAGGGCGTCACGGACGTCGAGGAGGCGGCGCCGGGCGTCGTCCAGGCCCTCGCGGGGGGCGTCGGCCAGCCAGGAGGCGGCGACCGCGCGCAGGGTGGTGGCGTCGCGAAGTCCGCCGCGGGCCTCCTTGAGGTCGGGTTCGAGGAGGTACTGCAGTTCGCCCTGGCGGGTGGCGCGCTCGGCGCACAGCTCCTGGAGTTCGGGGAGGCGCTTGGGCGCCTGGTTGCGCCAGTCGGCGAGGACGGTGGTGCGCAGGGCGGCGGTGAGGCCGAGGTCTCCGGCGAGATGGCGGGCGTCCAGCAGGCCGAGCTGGACCTTGAGGTCCTCGGCGGCGGTCCTGCGGGCCTCGGCGGGGGTGCGCACGGAGTGGTCGAGGGCGATGCCGAGGTCCCAGACCGGGTACCAGACGCGGTCGGCGAGGGCGGCGACGGCGGCGGGGTCGGTGCCGTCGTGCAGCAGGACCAGATCGAGATCGGATCTCGGGGAGAGTTCGCCGCGGCCGTAGCCGCCGACGGCGATCAGGGACACCCCGCGCAGGGGGCCCGCGGCGGCCCCGAAGAGCCCGGCGAGCCAGGTGTCCGTGAGCCCGGAGAGGGCGGAACGGCGCGGCGGCCCGGACCGCACCCCCTCGGTGAGGAGGCGCAGCCGGGCCGCCGCGTAGCCGCCGGGTCCCGAGTCCTCTGCTTCCTGCCGTACATCCGTACTCGTCACCCGGCGACTCCTGTTCTTTCTGTCTGTCCAGGGCCCGGTCGGTCGGGGCCCTGCCGGTCAGAGCGCGTCCGGCCCGCGCTCTCCGGTGCGGACCCGGACGGCCGTCTCGACGGGCAGCGACCAGACCTTGCCATCACCGATCTTGCCGGTCCGGGCGGCCTTGACGATGACGTCGATGAGCTGTTCGGCGTCATCGTCCTCGGCGAGGACCTCGATGCGGATCTTCGGCACCAGGTCGACGGTGTACTCGGCGCCCCGGTAGACCTCGGTGTGGCCGCGCTGGCGGCCGTAGCCGCTGGCCTCGGTGACGGTCAGGCCGTGCACCCCGAACGCCTGGAGCGCCTCCTTGATCTCGTCCAGCCGGTGCGGCTTGACGACTGCCGTGATGAGCTTCATGCGTCCACCTTCTTGGATGCGGCCTGGTCCGCGGGGGCGGCGGCGGTGGCGGTCGTACGGACGGCTCCGCCGCCGGCACCGCTGAAGTCGTATGCGGTCTCGGCGTGTTCGACCTGGTCGATACCCCCGACCTCGTCATCCTCGCTCACCCGCATGCCGATCGTCTTGTCCAGGACGAAGGCGAGGAGCGCGGAGACCACCAGGGAGTAGGCCAGCACCGCGAAGACACCGGCGCACTGCTTCCAGAACTGGTCGAGGCCACCGCCGTAGAACAGCCCGGCCACCTCGGACTGGCCCTCGCCGCTGGCGAAGAACCCGATGAGCAGCGACCCGGCGATACCGCCGACCAGGTGGACACCGACGACGTCCAGGGAGTCGTCGTAGCCGAACTTGTACTTCAGGCCGACGGCCATGGCGCACAGGAGGCCGGCGATGGCGCCGACCGCGATGGCGCCGAGCGGGTCGACCGCGCCGCCCGCCGGGGTGATGGCGACCAGACCGGCGACCGCGCCGGAGGCGGCACCGAGGGTGGTGAAGGCGCCGTGCCGGATCTTCTCGTAGATCAGCCAGGCGAGCATGGCGGCGGCGGTGGCGATCTGGGTGTTGATGAACATCAGGGAGCCGACGCCGTCGTCGTTGCCGAGCCAGGAACCGGCGTTGAAGCCGAACCAGCCGAACCACAGCAGACCGGCGCCGAGCATGACCAGCGGCAGGCTGTGCGGGCGCATGGGGTCGCGCTTGAAGCCGATGCGCTTGCCGATGACGAGGATGACACCGAGGGCGGCGGCACCGGCGTTGATGTGGACGGCGGTACCACCGGCGAAGTCGATCACGCCCAGCTCGAAGGCCCAGCCTCCGGCGCCCCAGACCCAGTGGGCGACCGGGAAGTACACGATCGTGGCCCACAGGGTGATGAACAGCGCCCAGGCGCTGAACTTCACCCGGTCCGCGAGGGCGCCGCTGATCAGGGCGGGGGTGATGATCGCGAACATCAGCTGGAAGACGGCGAAGACATAGACCGGGATGGTGTAGCCGTCCCACAGGTCACCGATGCCGACACCGGTGAGGCCCACGTAGTCGGACGACCAGCCGATGAGGCCGCCGCTGTCCGTGCCGAACGCGATGGAGAAGCCGTACAGCACCCACAGGATGGTGACGATGCCGAGGCTGATGAAGCTCATCATCAGCATGTTCAGGGTGCTCTTGACCCTGACCATGCCGCCGTAGAAGAAGGCCAGGCCCGGGGTCATGAGCATCACCAGGGCGGAACAGATGAGCATGAAACCTGTGTTCGCGGCCGACAATTCTGTCATCGGCGTCTCCTCGTCGTTGGATACGGCCCCGTGCGGGCGAAGCCTGAGCGGGCTGAAGGTCTGGGCCGGTCGATGGGCCAAGAGATTGGCGCAGCGCGGTTTCGGTGGAGGCCCCGCGTTGTTTCGCGGCGGTGACGAAGGCACCGCGCGTGTTACGCCTCGATGAATTGGCGGCTGCCCGCCGGGGCGATCGTTATGGTGACGCAACCTTGGGTCGATCTCCCTCGCGGGGGCGGTCGCGGGGGCCGTCGCGGGCGCACGGAAACCGGCCGCGGACGGCCTTCCGATGACCTGGCATGGGGGAGCCGAGTCGGGCAGTTCGGGAGGGCCGGCCGCGGCCGGGGCTCGGGGTGTGCGGGGCGGTCCCCGCGCCGGGTCAGACCGCCTCGGCGGCCTCCGGGAGCTCGACGGCGAGTTTGCCGGTGAGGTCGACGACCTCGGCGAGATCGCCGTACTCGCGGTTGGCGGTGTCGACGGTCTTGCGGATACGGGTGTTGACCCGCTCGGAGCGGACCTTGGCGGCGACCCGCATGGCCTGCTCGGCGAGGACCGTGCTCTGCTCGGGCTCCCGGCGCAGCAGATGCACGCTGGCCATCCCGATCAGATTGAGCGCGTACGACCGCTGGTGCTCGTCGTCGACGGCGAAGAGGTCGACGGCCCGGCGCATCAGGGGTTCGGCGAGGGAGGCGTAGGCGGGGCTGCGCCCGGCGACATAGGCGAGGTCGCGGAAGGAGTGGGAGTTCTCGCCGTACAGCTCGGCCTCGGAGAAGAAGCGGATCCAGTCGGGGTCCGGCTCGTCCCAGTCGTCGGCGTCGGCGAAGGTGTCCTCGGCCATGCGCACCGCGCGTTTGCACTTGCCGGGCTGGCCCATGGTGGCGTAGGCGCGGGCCTCCATCGCATACAGCATGGACTGGGTGCGCGGGCTCGCGCAGTCGCGGCTGCCGTACTGGGCGAGATGGATCAGTTCGAGCGCGTCCTCGGGGCGTCCGAGGTGGATCATCTGACGGCTCATGCTGGAGAGGATGTACGAGCCGAGGGGGCGGTCCCCGGCCTCCTTGGCGGCGTGCAGGGCGAGGACGAAGTACTTCTGGGCGGTGGGCTGGAGACCCACGTCGTAGCTCATCCAGCCCGCCAGTTCGGCGAGTTCGGCGGCGACCTTGAACAGCCGCCGGGTGGTGGCCCGGGGGTGGGGTTCCTGGAGCAGGTCGGTGACCTCGTGGAGCTGGCCGACGACGGCTTTGCGGCGCAGGCCGCCGCCGCACTGGGCGTCCCAGCGGCGGAACATGACCGTGGTGGACTCCAGCAGCTCCAGCTCGGGCCCGGAGAGCTTGTTGCGGGTGCGGTCGGCGGAGGACGGCTCGGGGTCGGGCGGCTGGGCGGCGGGGGTGGGCACCAGCCAGCGCTGCATGGGCTCGATGAGGGTGGGTCCCGCGGACAGCGCGAGGGAGGTGCCGAGGAAGCCGCGCCGGGCGAGCATCAGATCGCTGCGGGAGTACTCGCCGAGCAGGGCGATGGTCTGCGGGGCCGTCCAGGGGAGGTCGACGCCCGCGGTCGAGGGGGCCTGGCGGGCCGTGCGCAGACCGAGGTCCTCGATGGAGACGACACAGCCGAAGCGCTCGGAGAACAGCTCGGAGAGGATTCTGGGGATCGGCTCGCGCGGGTTCTCGCCGTCCAGCCAGCGGCGCACCCGGGAGGTGTCGGTGGAGATGTGGTTGGCGCCCAGCTGCCGGGCCCGCCGGTTGACCTGGCGGGCCAGCTCGCCCTTGGACCAACCGCTGCGTACGAACCAGGAGTTCAGCAGCTCGTTGGGACGTTTCTCGGCGTTCGTCCCGCCTGCGCCGTTGCCGCCCACTGGAACGCCCCCCATTCCTCCGACCGCCTGTCGCCCTGCTGCGCCAAGCCCTATCAGATTGCCCGTCAACCCGGCCGCGCGTCCGGCGATTGTCACCCTTCGAACGGAGAAGCGTCTTGCCTCCGGCATACCCACTAGGGCATGTGCCTCCGACCGTCGCGCACTCAAAGTAATCCTACGATCACTGGCCCGGCCATGGCGATCCCGGAAACGCCACCATTCGCCACCCCTTCGAATGAACTCACGATCGCCTTCACACGATTCACTTGACATAGACCAGGCGCGAATTGACGGAGCGATGCACAAAAGGGCGCGCGGAGTTCGGTGCACCACCCCTCGCGCTTCAAGCCGCTGCCTGGATCGGGCGGCAGTGGGAAGCGGGAACGATGGGCGGTCACGTTCCGCATTCGTTCCGTAACCCCCGGTATGTGGGAAGCGGGAACGATGGGCGGTCACGTTCCGCATTCGTTCCGTAACCCCCGGTATGTGGGGAGCGTTGGAGGAGGCATGGGCTTCACGATCGGCACCAGCCGGAGCATTCGCGATATCCGGGGCGGCGCCCGCCGTCGCGGCCGGGCCTCGGACTGCACCGCCGTGGCCGAGTACACCGGACTGTGGGGCTGGGCCGTGGTGCCGGGCGCCCGAGCGGCCCAGGGCCTGTGCTCCTGCGGCCGTACCGACTGCCCCGCCCCGGGGGCGCATCCGCTGGACTTCGCACCCGAGGTGCCCGCCGGTGCCACGCTGGACGAGGTGACCGAGGCCTGGGGCCGGTTCCCCGGCGCCGCGGTCATGCTGCCGGTCGGGCGGGCGTTCGACGTCCTGGAGGTGGCGGAGCCGGTCGGGCGCCGCGCGCTGGTCCGGCTGGAGCGGATGGGGCTTCCGCTGGGCCCGGTCGCCCTCACCCCCGACGGCCGCGCCCAGTTCTTCGTCGCCCCCGGCGCCGCCGCCGAACTCCCCACCCTGCTCTACCGCATGGGCTGGGACGACCCCCGGCTCGATGTGCGCGCCCTCGGCCGCGGCGACCACCTCACCGCCCCGCCCTCCGACCGCGCCGGCCTCGGCCCGGTCCACTGGCTGCGCACCCCCGAACTCGACACCGCGACCCGGCCGCCCACGGCCCGCCTGCTGCTGGGGACCCTGGCGTACGTGGCCCATCGCTCCCGGACCTAGCCCCTGGGGTTAGACCCTGGAGTCCTCTGTGGGGTCCTCTGTCAGACCGAAGCGCCCGCTCCCCCTCCCGGGAAACGGGCGCTTTCGTGATCCGTGCGTGCGCGGTGGCGCCGACGTCACTCCCCGATAAGGGCGTCAACGAACGCCTCCGGCTCGAAGGGGGCCAGATCGTCGGCGCCCTCGCCGAGCCCGACCAGCTTGACCGGGACGCCCAGCTCCCGCTGGACGGCGACGACGATGCCGCCCTTGGCGGTCCCGTCGAGCTTGGTCAGCACGATGCCGGTGATGTCGACGACCTCGGCGAAGACCCGGGCCTGGACCAGGCCGTTCTGCCCGGTGGTGGCGTCCAGCACGAGAAGCACCTCGTCCAGCGGGGCCTGCTTCTCGATCACCCGCTTGACCTTGCCCAGCTCGTCCATCAGCCCGGTCTTGGTGTGCAGTCGCCCGGCGGTGTCGATGAGGACGACATCGGCCCCCATCTCCTTGCCCTCCTTGACCGCGTCGAAGGCCACGGAGGCAGGGTCGCCGGCCTCGGGTCCGCGCACGGTGTGGGCGCCGACCCGCTCGCCCCAGGTCTGGAGCTGGTCGGCGGCGGCGGCCCGGAAGGTGTCCGCGGCGCCCAGCACCACGCTCTGCCCGTCGGCGATCAGCACCCGCGCGAGCTTGCCGGTGGTGGTGGTCTTACCGGTGCCGTTGACCCCGACGACCATCACGACGCCGGGCCCGCCGGTCTCGGGCTCGGTCTTCACCGCCCGGTCCAGCTCGGGGCCGACCAGGGTGAGCAGTTCCTCACGCAGCAGGGTGCGCAGCTCGCCGGGGGTGCGGGTGCCGAGCACCTTGACTCGCTCGCGCAGCCGTTCGACCAGCTCCTGGGTGGGCTGCACGCCGACATCGGCGGTGAGCAGGATGTCCTCGATCTCCTCCCAGGTGTCCTCGTCCAGATGCTCGCGCGAGAGCAGGGCGAGCAGGCCCTTGCCGAGCGCGTTCTGGGAGCGGGAGAGCCGGGCGCGCAGCCGCACCAGGCGGCCCGCGGTGGGTTCCGGCACCTCGATCTCGACGGCCGGGAGTTCCTCGGCGGGGGGTTCCTCGACGGTGGGCGGGGCCGCGCCGCCGGGGAGGTCCACCTCCTCGATCGTGCGGCGGGGTTCGTCCCGCGGGGTCTCGGCCTCGTCGCCGACATGCGGCTCGGCCGGAGGGGCGGTGAGGTCGGGCTTCGTGGGCGGCGGGGGCAGCGGCCTGCGGCGCCGGCTGCCGACGACCAGCCCGCCGAGCGCGGCGAGCACGACCACGGCGATGACTACGGCAAGGATGACGGTATCCATAACCCGACCAGTATCGGCCATGGCCCCGCGCCGGAACCCCTACGGCGGCCTCCCCGCTCGACATCGCAGCATTTCCGCCCATAACCGGACCAACGTACGATGACTGCTCATGCGTCTCGCCACTCACCGTGAGCACTCCCGGCCCGCGTCCGCCCACCGCCTGGAGACCCGGGGCATCGAGCCCGTCCCGGACGCCGAGCGCACCGCGCGGACCGGGCGGCTCTTCTCGACCTGGGTCGCCGCCAACCTCACCGTGCTGCTGCTGACCATCGGCGCGAGCCTGTCCGTCACCTACGGGCTGAACTTCTGGCAGGCGCTGGCCGTGGGGCTGGCCGCGCCCCTGCTGGCGTTCGGGCTGGTCGGGCTGATCGGGATCGCGGGCAAGCGGGGCGGGGCGCCGGGGATGGCGCTGTCACGGGCGGTGTTCGGGCAGCGGGGGAATCTGCTGCCGGGGGCGCTGATCTGGGTCGCGCGCTGGGGCTGGGAGACCATCAACGCGGTGACCGGCTCCTACGCGCTGCTCGCGGTGCTGGACATCCTGTTCGGGGTGCGCCGGACGACCCCGCTGGTCGTGGTGACCCTGGTGCTGTTCGTCGTGGCGACCTTCGCGATCTCCGGGTCCGGCATCGGGGCGGTGCAGCGGGGCACCACCTGGGCGGCCTGGCTGTTCGGCGCCTTCTCGGTGCTGGTGCTGGGCCATCTGGTGGTGGAGACGGACTGGGCGGAGGTCTTCGGCAGGCGGGCGGGCTCCACCGCCGCGATGATCACCGGCGTCGGCCTGGTCGCGGCGGGCGGCATCAGCTGGGCCCCGACCTCCCCCGACTTCACCCGCTATCTGCCCCGTACGGCGTCCTCGGCGGCGATCGTGCGCCACTCGGTCACCGGCGCGGGGATCGTCGTGCTGCCGCTGGTGCTGATGGGCGCGGTGATGGCGACGGGCACCCCGGATCTGGCGTCGGCGGCGGACCCGGTGGCGTTCCTGGGGGAGATCCTGCCGCTGTGGCTGGCGGTGCCGTATCTGCTGATGGCGCTGGCCGGGATGGTGCTGATCAACTCCATGTCGATGTATTCGGCCGGGTTCACCGCCCAGACCCTGGGCTTCCGCGTGTCGCGCCCCTGGGCCGTCTCGGTGAACGCCGTGATCTCCCTGGTCCTCGGCGCGGTCCTGATGCTGGCCGCGACCAGCTTCCTCGGCTCGTTCATCGCCTTCCTCTCCCTGCTGGCGGTCGCCTTCTCGGCCTGGGCCGGCGTCTTCGGCGCGGACATGCTCCGCCGCACCTCCTACGATCCCGTGGCCCTGCTCGACACCGGCCGCACCAGCGCCTACTGGTACCGGGGCGGCTTCAGCCCGGCCGCGGTCACCGCCTGGGCGCTGGGCCTGGTCACGGGCCTGCTGTTCACCCGGTCCGACTGGTTCACCGGCCCCTTCGCCACCGGCAACCCGATCGGCGCGTACGGCCTCGGCTGGACCGCCACCATCGTCGTCTCCGGCCTGCTGTACGCGCTTCTGCCGAAGCCGGCGGTGGGGGGTGCGGTGCTGGATGCCTGACATATCGTCAGCCGACCGCCCGCGCGCTGCCTCCCCTCGCGCTGCCTTCCCGCGCGCTGCCTCCTCCGGGCGAAGGGACGCCCAGCCCATGCCCGTCTCGGTCGTACGCCTCAGCCTCGTCGCGCCCGGCGCCGCACCGGCGGGTAGGGCCGGGGGCGGGTGGTCTCAGCCCATCTCCTCCAGAGTCTTGCCCTTCGTCTCCTTCACGAACAGCAGCACGAACGGGATGGAGAGGGTGGCGAAGCAGGCGTAGATCACATAGGTCGCCGACAGATTCCAGTCGGCCAGTGACGGGAAGCTCGCGGTGATGGCCCAGTTGGCGATCCACTGGGCGGAGGCGGCCACCCCGAGCGCGGCGGCGCGGATGCGGTTCGGGAACATCTCGCCGAGGAAGACCCAGACGACCACGCCCCAGGACAGGGCGAAGAACAGCACGAAGACATGGGCGGCGATCAGCGCCACCGTGCCCTCGGTGGACGGGAGCTTGCCGTCGACCAGGGGCGCGGAGAAGGCCCATGCCTCCAGGGCGAGGGCGATCGCCATCCCCGTGGAGCCGATCAGCGCGAGCGGTCTGCGTCCGATGCGGTCCACGAAGATCATGGCGATGACGGTGCCGATGATGTTCACGATCGAGGTGGTGAAGGAGTAGAAGAACGAGTCCGTCGGGTCGATGCCGACCGACTGCCACAGGGTCGCCGAGTAGTAGAAGGCCACATTGATGCCGACGAACTGCTGGAAGACCGACAGTCCGATACCGATCCAGACGATCCGCTGGAAGAAGAAGGACCCGCCCAGCAGGTCCTTGAACACCGACTTGTGCTCGCGCTTCATGGCCTGTTCGATCTCGTCCACCCGGGCGTCCAGACCGGGGTGGTCGCCCTCGACCTCGGCGAGGATCTTCCTGGCCCGCTCCCGCTTGCCGACCGAGAGCAGAAAGCGCGGCGACTCCGGGATCGCCAGCGACAGCAGCCCGTACAGCACCGCCGGGACGACCATCACGCCCAGCATCACCTGCCAGACCTCCAGGCCCAGCAGTTTCCCGCGCTGATTGCCGCCGGCCGCGTGCAGCAGCCCCCAGTTGACGAGCTGCGACACCGCGATGCCGACGACGATCGCGGCCTGCTGGAAGGAGCCGAGCCGGCCCCGGTAGGCGGGCGGCGAGACCTCGGCGATATAGGCCGGTCCGATGACCGAGGCCATCCCGATGGCGAAGCCGCCGACGATCCGCCAGAAGGCCAGGTCGTAGAGCGCGAAGGGCAGCGCGGAACCGACCGCGCTGATGGTGAACAGCACGGACGCGATCTGCATACAGCGGATACGGCCGATCCGGTCGGCGATCCGCCCGGCGGTGGCGGCACCGATGGCACAGCCGATCAGCGCGATGGCGATCACCTGGGCGAGCGCGGCCGAGCCGATGTCGTAGCGGTCCCGGATGGCCTCGACCGCGCCATTGATGACGGAGCTGTCGTAGCCGAAGAGGAAACCGCCCATGGCCGCGGCGGCGGCGATGAAGATGACATGCGCGAGATGCTCGGGGTGGGCCGGTTCCATTCCCGGCCGCGGCGACTGCGGCTGCGGCTCCGCTGTGCTCGTCACATTCCCCTCCTCGGGCCACCCATTGGTGGTACCAGTGGCGCACAGGTCCGCGCCGCCCACCACTTGGGCGCATCCGTCGGGAACGGGGGGTGTGCACCCGTCGTCAGCGCAGCCGCTGGCTGATCACCTTCGACACACCGTCACCCTGCATGGAGACCCCGTACAGCGCGTCCGCGACCTCCATGGTGCGCTTCTGATGGGTGATGACGATCAGCTGGGACGCCTCCTGGAGCTCCTGCATGATGCGGATCAGCCGCTGGAGGTTGGTGTCGTCGAGCGCCGCCTCGACCTCGTCCATCACATAGAACGGGCTCGGCCGCGCCTTGAAGATCGACACCAGCAGGGCCACCGCGGTCAGCGACCGCTCGCCGCCCGAGAGCAGCGACAGCCGCTTGACCTTCTTGCCGGGCGGCCGGGCCTCGACATCGACGCCGGTGGTGAGCATGTTGTCCGGGTCGGTCAGCACGAGCCGTCCCTCACCGCCCGGGAAGAGCCGCCCGAAGACCCCCTCGAACTCCCGTGCGGTGTCCCGGTACGCCTCGGTGAAGACCTGCTCGACCCGCTCGTCGACCTCCTTCACCACCTGGAGCAGATCGGCCCGGGTCTTGCGCAGATCCTCCAGCTGCTCGCTGAGGAACTGATGACGTTCCTCCAGCGCGGCGAACTCCTCAAGCGCCAGCGGGTTCACCTTGCCGAGCTGCTGATACGCCCGCTCGGCCGCCTTCAGCCGCTTCTCCTGCTCCCCGCGCGCGAACGGCTTCGGCTGGTTGCGCGGATGCTCCGGGTCCTCCGGCAGCACCTCGCCCTCGGCGGGCAGCGACGGCGGCACGGGCTGATGCGGCCCGTACTCCTCGACCAGCCCGGCGGGCTCGACCCCCAGCTCCTCCAGCGCCCTGCCCTCCAGCTGCTCGATCCGCATCCGCTTCTCCGCGCCGAGCACCTCGCCCCGGTGCACCGAGTCGGTCAGCTTGTCCAGCTCGGCCTTGAGGTCACGGCCCTGCCCGCGCGCCGCGGTCAGCTCCTGCTCC
Organism: Streptomyces sp. NPDC004610; assembly: GCF_040609715.1. NCBI lineage: Bacteria > Bacillati > Actinomycetota > Actinomycetes > Kitasatosporales > Streptomycetaceae > Streptomyces > Streptomyces sp. NPDC004610. Next base: position 131,128 of record NZ_JBEXLA010000024.1, read on the forward strand.
CGGCGCGCCTTGGCGGCCTCGGCGACGGTACGTTCCCGCTCCGCGCGGCCGAGGGACACCTCGACATGCGCGAGCAGCTGACGGGCGCCCGCGGCGACCGCCCCGGCGACGGCCGCCTCGTGGCGCAGCCGGGCCCTGCGCTGCTCGGCCCGCGCCCGCGCCTCGCGCTCCGCGCGCGCGGCCCGGTCCAGCGACTCCGCCCGCCCGGCCAGCCCCTTGACCCGCTCCTCATGCGTACGGACCTGGAGGCGGGCCTCCATCTCGGTCTGCCGGGCGTTGGCGCCGTCGGCGGCGAGCCGGTCGCGGGCAGCGGTGTCGGGCTCCTCCTCGAACGGCATCTCCTCGGCGACGGCCAGTCGTTCGGCGAGTTCCTCGACCTCCTGGAGCGCCTTGTCCAGGGCGTCCTGCGCGCGGGCCGCCGCGGCGGCGCTCCGCTCGGCCTCACCGGCCGCGCCGCGCGCCTGACCGGCGAGCCGGCCGAGCTGCTGGGCCACGGAGGACTTCTCGCGCTCGGCTGCGCGGCGGCGCTCGGCCAGTTCCTCGGTCTGCGCGCGGCACTGTGTGCGGTGGGTCTGGGCGGTGGCCTGGGCCTCGGTGAGGCGGGCACAGCGGACGGCCAGTTCCGCCAGTTCGTTGGCGGCCTCGTCCACGGACGCCTGGACCTCCAGCAGGCTGGGGGCGCCTGCGGAGCCGCCGTGCGCGAAGTGGGCGGCGAGGAGGTCGCCTTCGGCGGTGACGGCGGTGAGGTCGGGGCGGCGGCGGATGAGTTCTTCGGCGTCGTCGAGGGTTTCCACGATGGTGATGCCGTGGAGGAGGCGGTGGATGGCGGGGGTGAGGTCGGGAGGGGCCTTGACGTAGGTGGTGGCGGGGGGTGGGGGGTGGGGGGTGAGGCGCGGGGGGCGCGTGGGGTGGGGGGTGGTGGCGGGAGGGTCGGCGGGTGCGGGTGGGTGGGGGCTGGTCGCGCAGTTCCCCGCGCCCCTTGAGGGCGTGGGGGTGGGCGGTGATTCCGGGGCGCCCGCGCCTGTGCTCCTGGAGGGCGTGAGGGTGTCCCGCGTTTCCGGGGGGCCCGCGTCCGTGGTCACGGAGGGCGTGACGGTGGCCCGCGCTTCCAGAGGGCCCGCGTCCGTGGTCACGCAGGGCGGGAAGGTGGCCCGCGTTTCCAGACAGCCCGCGTCCGTGGTCCCGGAAGGCGGGACGGTGGGTGGGGTTTCCGGGGCTCCTGTCAGGAGGAGGGACGCTCTGCCCGCGTCCTGTTTGCGGAGGAGGCGGAGGGCGTCGGCCGCTGCGGTGGGGGTGGTGACGGCGATGGCGTCCGCCGCCGCGCCGAACGCCGCCGCCACCGCGGCCTCGTAGCCCGGCGTCACCGTCAGGAGTTCCGCCGCCGGGCCCAGGATGCCGGTGAGGCGGTCGCGGGAGTCGAGGAGCATGCCGGTGCCGTCCTTGCGGCGCAGGCCGAGGGCGAGGGCCTCGTGGCGGGCCTGGGTCGCGGCGCGGGCGCGCTCGGCAGCGGTGAGGGCCTCACGGGCGGCGGTCGCGGCGGACTCGGCCTCGGTGAGGCGGGCCTTGGCGGTGTCGTGCCGCGCGGCGAGTTCGGCGTCGCCCGCGTCGAGGCCGTCGACCTCGGCCTTGAGCTGCTCGTACTCCTCCTGGGCGGTGACCGCGCGGTCCTGGGCCTCGTCGCGGGCGGCGGCGAGCCGGTCGATCTCGGCCTGGGCGGAACCGGCGCGGGAGCGGGCCGCGCCGACCTGGCCGCCGAGCCGGGCGAGGCCCTCGCGCCGGTCGGCGATGGCCCGTGCGGCGTCCTTGAGACGGCGTTCCTCGGCGGCGAGTTCGCGCTCCAGTTCGGCGCGGTGGGTGACGGTGTCGTCCAGGGCGTGCTGGGCCGCTTCGAGGGCGGCCTCCAGTTCGGCCTCCTGCTCCCGCACCCGGTGGGCCTCGCGCTCCAGGTCCTCGGGGTCCCGGCCGCGCCGCTCCTCGGGCGGGGCGGCGGTGGCGCTCTTGACGCGGGCGTCGGCCAGCGAGACCGTGCCGCGCACCCGCTCGGCGAGCTGGGACAGCTCGTACCAGGTCTGCTGGGCGCGCTGGAGGCGCGGGGTGAGGCGGCGGACCTCGTCCTCCAGGAGGGCCTCGCGCTGGAGGGCCTTCCTCAGTTCCCGCTCGGCGGCTTCCTTGCGCTCCTTGAGGGCGGCCTCGTCGGCGACCTCGGCGCTCAGCGCCTCCCGCAGCCGCACCAGGTCGTCGGCGAGCAGCCGGAGCCGGGCGTCGCGCAGATCGGCCTGGATGACGGCGGCCCGGCGGGCGACGGCGGCCTGCCGGCCCAGCGGTTTGAGCTGGCGGCGGAGTTCGTCGGTGAGGTCCTGCACCCGCGCCAGATTGGCCTGCATCGCGTCCAGCTTGCGCAGCGCCTTCTCCTTGCGCTTGCGATGCTTGAGCACTCCGGCGGCCTCCTCGATGAAGGCGCGGCGGCCCATCGGATCGGCGTGCAGTACGGAATCGAGCTGGCCCTGTCCGACGATGACATGCATCTCCCGGCCGATACCGGAGTCGGAGAGCAGTTCCTGGATGTCGAGAAGTCGGCAGGTGTCGCCGTTGATCTGGTATTCGCTGCCGCCATTGCGGAACATGATCCGCGTGATGGTGACCTCGGCGTACTCGATGGGCAGCGCCCCGTCGGAATTGTCGATGGTCAGGGACACCTCGGCGCGGCCCAGCGGGGGGCGGCCGGTGGTGCCGGCGAAGATGACGTCCTCCATCTTTCCGCCGCGCAGCGATTTGGCGCCCTGCTCCCCCATCACCCAGCTGAGCGCGTCCACCACATTGGACTTGCCCGAACCGTTCGGTCCGACGACACACGTGATTCCGGGCTCGAACCGGAGCGTGGTCGCCGAGGCGAACGATTTGAACCCGCGCAGGGTCAGGGCCTTGAGGTGCACGCCGCTGGACTCTACCTTCCGGGGTTGTCTCACTCCACGAACCCGCGGTTTCGCCGCTGAACGCGCAGGGCACACCAGACGTTAAAGAGGGTGAAAGAATGCGGGGGGAAAGAAAGAAGGGACGCCGAAGCGTCCCTTGCGACTTCTTGACAACTTAGTGGCCGAAAGCGGGTTGTACGGGCAACCCGACCATTGCGTGTCGTGGTGCGATGCAGTGATCAGGTGAGCGCAGGCTCCGCCTGGTGTGCGTCGATGCTCTCCATGATCTCGTGGTGAGAAGCGGCAGCCGAAAGCGCGTCGTTCTCCGCCTGGATTCGTACCAGCTCGGATTCCAGATCCTGGACACGCTGCTGGAGCCGTCGCATCTCGGCGAGGAGTCGAGGGTCGGAGCCGCCGACGTAACCGAGAAGCGCCTTTGCCATTGGAATGGTCCTCCACACTGAGTGACCGACCGAAACGGTGTGGGTCGTGAGGGAATCGCACCCGCGGTGCTTGACACATCGAGTGGTGACTCTGCTGTTCTGCCATGCCAAACAGCTAAGGTGCGCGGGGCTTTCAGCGTCTCACCAAAAAGTTTGACGGTCAACACGATCACGCCCCGTATTGGCGGGCGACCCGGGGGCGCGCGGCCGGTGACGGCGACGCGACGACTCCTGCGGGCCCGCAGGGCCTGCCGATCATCTTTCCCCGCGGAGCCTGCCAGGGCAAGGGTTTCTCGGCAATCACCAGGAGCTTTCCCCCCGGGGCGCACTCCGGGGCACCACCCCTGAGCGGTCGTGCGGGCACCTGAGGTCTCCGGATCAGCGGACGGCGAAGCCGTCGTAGCCGCCCCGAGGTGTGTCCCAGATCTCGGTCACACCGTCCACGCGGCCGGGCGTGTCGCCGGTCCGGAGCCATTCCAGCAGCCCTTCACAGCCCGTCCGGGGCCCCTCGGCCACCACCTGGACCCGGCCGTCCCCCAAATTGAGAGCAAAGCCACTCAGGCCCCCGATCTCCAGCGCCTTGGCCCGGGTGAACCATCGGAAACCCACCCCTTGTACCCGCCCCCGCACCCAGGCCACCAGCCGCACGTCCTCGTTCATGACTGCAACTTAACCGGGCGGTGTCACTCACGACACTTCCCCCTCAGGCGCCATGCGGTAGCGTCCCGACGCAGTGAATCTCATCTGAAACTCACTCGATCGAGTGACTTGCGTTGACCGGAAGGACCAGTCGACCGCACGCCACGAGGAAGGCCAGGACATGGGACGCCACCGACGCTCGGACGCCGGGCGCGCCGCCAGGGACCGCGCCACGGGGGGCGTACCGCAGGGTTCCGGCACCGGGGACCACGGGGACGGCCGCCCGGTCCGGGGCATCGCCCCCTATCTCAATCCGGAGGCGTACGCGGAGTCCGCGGCCCGCAGCGAGGAGTTCCTCTACGCCACCGACGACGAGTATCCGCGCCCCGCGCCGGTCTCCGTCTTCGGTACGGAGGGCGAGGGCGGCGGCGACAACGGCTCGCACCGCCGCCCCCGTAAGAAGGGGTCGCGTCCGGTGCGCACCGGACTGCTCGGCGTCTCCGCCGCGGTCGCGCTCGGTACGGTCGCGGTGGCCACCGGGGTGGTGCCCGGCACCGACACCTACCGGTTCGGCGGCGACGGCGACCGGATCGAGGCCGCCGACACCCCGACCGGCACCCCCAGCGCCCAGGGCGGCACCTCCGGCGACGCCGAGAGCCCGGCACCGGGCACGGACGGCACCGGCACCGGCGGCACCCAGGGCTCCACCACCCCGGGCACCTCCCCCACCGCGGCCTCGCCCGAGGCGTCCGCCGGCAAGAAGACCCCGGACTCGAAGACCCCGGACTCGAAGTCGCCCGGCTCCCCGGCCCCCGAGCGGACCCCGGAGCCGAAGAAGCCCTCGGCGACGACCCCCTCGAAGTCCGCCTCCCAGCAGCCCGGCACCCGGCCGGTCACCCCCTCCCCCAGCCGTACGGCCACCAAGGCGCCGGTCGTGCCGCCCTCCACCCCGGCCCGGCCCTCCACTCCCGGGACGGTGTCCCAGGAGGCCGTTGCCGCCGCCGAGGTGCTGCGGCTGGTCAATGTGGAGCGGGCCGCCGCGGGATGCAGCCCGGTCGCCGCGAACAGCGCGCTGTCGGGGCTGGCCCAGAACTTCAGCGAGGACATGGCCGCCCGTGGTTTCTTCGACCACACCGACCCCGACGGCGACACCCCCTGGGACCGGGCCGCGCAGGCCGGGATAGCCGGCCTCGGCGGCGAGAACATAGCCCGCGGCCAAGCCGACGCCGCCGCCGTGATGGACGCCTGGATGAACAGCGAGGGCCATCGCGCCAACATCCTGAACTGCGACTTCACCACGCTGGGCGTGGGCGTCGAGTTCGGCTCGGGCGGCCCCTGGTGGACCCAGAATTTCGGCTACTAGCCGCCCTCGGACCATATTCCACCGGTCAGCGCCATCTCCGGATCACATTCCACCGGTCGGCGCCGCGGTCAGCGACAAGATGCTCTCCCCAGACCCTGCACGCCCTGGAGCGCGACGGGTCGGCCACGACGAGCGGGACCCGGTCAGGCGGTGGCCTTCGGCGGGTGCTGGCACTTCGGGCAGTAGTAGCTCGACCGGTTCATCCAGGGGCGGCGGCGGATCGGCGTCCCGCAGCGCTTGCAGGGCAGTCCCTCGCGGCCGTAGGCGTCGAGCGAGCGGTCGAAGTAGCCCGACTCGCCGTTGACGTTGACGTACAGGCTGTCGAAGCTGGTGCCGCCGACGGCGAGGGCCTCGTTCATCACCTCCCGGACATGGCCGAGGAGTTCGGCGGTGCGGGGGCGGGTGAGGGTCGCGGTCGGGCGTTCGTAGTGCAGCCGGGAGCGCCAGAGCGCCTCGTCGGCGTAGATGTTGCCGACGCCGCTGATCAGGGACTGGTCGAGCAGGGCGCGTTTGATCGTGGTGCGCTTGCGGCGCAGGGCCTGGTGGAACGCCTCGTCGTCGAAGAGCGGGTCGAGGGGGTCGCGGGCGATGTGCGCGATGACGTCGGGCAGTCCGTCGGCCCCGGTGTCGTGGAGCGAGAGGCCGCCGAAGGTGCGCTGGTCGACGAAGCGGAGTTCGGTGTCGAGGGCGTCCGCGAATCCGACGCGGATCCGGAGGTGCTTCTCGTCCGGCGCCCCGTGCGGCTGGACCAGCAGTTGGCCGCTCATCCCGAGATGGGCGAGCACCGCCTGACCGGTGTCCTCCAGCGGCAGCCAGAGGTATTTGCCGCGCCGGCTCGGCACACCCACCCGGTGTCCCTTGAGCCGGTGCCCGAAGTCCTCGGCACCGGCGAGATGGCGGCGCACCGCACGCGGGTGCAGCACCTCGGCCTCGGCGACGGTGCGATGGGCGACCCAGCGCTCCAGACCACGCCGGACGACTTCGATCTCGGGCAGTTCGGGCATCGGATCCCCCTGATGGGCGGCGGGTGCGGGGCCGTCGGGGTGGTCGGTCCCGTGTGCGCGGGACGAGGAGCGCGGCCACGGCTCTCCGACGGGCCGAGCGCCCGGCCCGGAGCGGGGCGGGCGCTCGGGCCGAGCGGGGTGGTGGTGGCCGGTGGTGGCCGGACAAGGGTCAGGCGGAGGCGGCGGACGGCGGGCCGTCGTCCTCCTCGGCCTGAGCCTGGGCCTCGACCTGAGCCTGGGCCTCCACCTGAGCCTGGACCTCGGCTTTGGCCTCGGCCTGGGTCTGAGCCTCGGCTTCGGCCTCCGCGGCCTTGGCCTTCGCCTCGGCCTCGGCGCGTTCGTCCGCGGCGGCGCGGATGGCCCGCCAGGCGGACTCGGCGGCCTGCTGCTCCGCCTCCTTCTTGCTGCGGCCGGTGCCGGTGCCGTACGAGACGCCTCCGACGCGGGCGGCAGCGGTGAAGGTCTTCTCGTGATCGGGGCCGGTCTCCGTGACCAGGTACTCGGGCACGCCGAGCCCCTCGGTCGCGGTCAGCTCCTGGAGGGAGGTCTTCCAGTCCAGGCCGGCGCCGAGATTGGAGGACTTCTCGATCAGCGGGTCGAACAGCCGGTGCACCAGCTCCGCCGCCGAGTCCAGGCCCTGATCGAGATAGACCGCGCCGATCACCGCTTCCAGGGTGTCGGCGAGGATGGACGCCTTGTCCCGGCCGCCCGTGCCCTCTTCACCCCGGCCGAGCCGGATGAAGGCGCCCAGGTCGAGACCGCGGCCGACCCCGGCCAGCGCACGCGAGTTGACCACCGCGGCCCGCAGCTTGGCCAGCTGGCCCTCGGGCAGATCGGGGTGGGTGCGATAGAGCGTGTCCGTCACGACGAGGCCGAGCACGGAGTCCCCGAGGAACTCCAGGCGCTCGTTCGTGGGCAGACCGCCGTTCTCGTACGCGTACGAGCGATGGGTCAGCGCACGCACCAGAAGGGCGGACTCGACGTGGTAGCCGAGCCGCCCTTCCAGAAGTGCGTGGGACGAGGACTGGTGGTCCGCCGATTTCCGGCCCTTTGGGTCCGGGTTGGCGTCATCCGCCTTCTTTGGCGTGGACACAGTGCCTCTCACCAGCCGCTCAGACCTCTAGGACCTGGCGCTTGTTGTAGGTGCCGCACGACGGGCACGCGATGTGCTGCTGCTTGGGCTCGTGGCAGCGCTCGCACGCAACCAGGGTGGGGACCGCAGCCTTCCACTGCGACCGGCGGTGGCGCGTGTTGCTGCGCGACATCTTCCGCTTCGGAACAGCCACGGCTACTTCTCCTGCTTCTCGTCGACGCCGGAACCGGCGCCGCCCATCGGATCCTGATCGCCGGTTTCGAGTGAATCGGCGATTCCCTGCAATGCCGCCCAACGGATGTCGACGGCATCATGGTGGTGGTCCGGGTCGTCCGCGAGCCGGGCTCCGCACTCGGAGCACAGACCCGGGCAGTCTTCCCGGCACACCGGCTGCATCGGCAGTGCGAGCACCACCGCATCACGCAGCACGGGTTCGAGGTCGAACAGTCCGTCCTCGATGAAGAGCCGGTCCTCGTCGTCCTCGGCGTCGTCGCCCGGTTCCGCGATCACACGGCCCCGGTCATCGGCGTCAGGGTACGAGAACATCTCCTGGAATTCCGCTTCGAGCTCCAGCTCCAGCGGCTCCAGACACCTTACGCACTCCCCCGCGGCCCGCGCACGGGCGGTGCCTGTGACAAGCACCCCTTCCATGACCGACTCCAGCCGGAGCGTCAGCTCCACCGAGGTGCCCTCCGGCACCGCGACGACACCCTGGAGACCGAGGTCCTTGGGGGCGTCGACCGTACGGGTCAGGCGCTGGAGCGCACCGGGCCGCCGGCCCAGCTCGTGCGTGTCGAACACGAGGGGGTTGCGGTGGTCGAGGCGGGCGTTCAGAGCCATTCCTGCTTTCGATCTGCTAGCTCAGAGGAAACGCCGCCCGTCGGTGAGTCTGGGCAGCGCTGATCGCGGAAGTACACACGACCGAAGAGCCAGGATACTGGACCATTCGCTCATGGCCCAATCCGGTCGCCCGCGGCTCCCGGTTACAGGCCCCGGCCCTGCTCGTACGCCCGCAACTGCTCCGCGCTGATCATGCTGGTGTCGAAGAGGCTGGTCTCGTCGAGGGCGTACCCCGGCTGCGGGGGCTGGGGAGGCTGCTGCGGCTGCTGCTGGGCCTGGTGGGGGTCGTACGACGGCTGCTGCTGGTCGTAGCCCTGGTAGGCGGGGGCGGCGGCGTAGGGGTCCGCCTGCTGGTAGCCGTAGGGATCGGGCTGCTGGTAGGCGTACGGGTCCTGCGGCGGGTCGTAGCCCTGCTGCTGGTAGGCGGCGTAGGCGGGCTCGGGGGCGGCGGGGGGCTGCGCGGGCGGAGGCGGGGCGGCCACGGGGGTGGCGGCCGGGCGGGGGGCCGGGGTGTCGGCGGGGCCCGCGAGTCCGGCGAGGTAGTCGGCGTCGCTGGCGTGCTGGACGGTGGAGAGGTCGTCGGCGAGGGCGCTGAGATCGTCGGAGGCGATCCGGCCGTGCAGCTTCTGCCGGCCGCGGCCGACGGCCTCCAGGGTCTTGGCGAGCACCGCCTCGAACGCGCCGAGCTTGAGGTCGACGTACTGGTCGGCGGTGCGGCGCAGGGTCTCCGGGTCGTGGCTGCGCTCGGGGGCGTCCTGGTCCTCGTAGCCCTGTTCGTCCAGGCCGGGGCCGGTGCCGAGGAGCTTCTCGCGGCCGCGGCCGACGGAGCCGAGGGTCTTGGTGAGGACGACCTCGAAGTTGGCGAGCTTGGAGTCGACGTAGTCATCGGCCTCGGCGCGGATCTCCTCGGCCTCGGTGCGGGCCTCGCCCAGGATGCGGTCGGCCTCGCCCTGGGAGACCCGGGCGACCTCGGTGTCGGAGATCAGGGAGCCGCGCTCGGCGTGCGCGCCCTGGATGATCCGGTCGGCCTCCAGCCGGGCCTGCTCGACCATCTGTTCCCGGCCGCCGATCAGCTCCCGCGCCTGCGCGAGGGAGTCGGGCAGCGCCGCCCGGACCTCCTCCAGCATCGCGAGCGTCTCCGCGCGGTTGATCACGCACGAGGCCGACATGGGCATCGACCGGGCACCGGAGACCGCGGCGACGATCTCGTCGAGCTTCTTCTGCACGTCCACCGTGTGCTCGCCATTCTCTGCAGCTGTGTTGGAGACGGACGGGACGACTGTACGGCCCCGGGGCGCCGGGGGGACACCGGTTCCGGGCGACGGACGGCGGGGCGTGGCCGGTCCCGTGTCCGCGATACCGGCCGGGGGCGACCGTGGGCGGCCGGGGAGTGGCCGGGAGGGAGGTCCCGGGCCGTTTCAGTCCCGCTTCAGCCGGGCGGTGAGGGCCTCGAAGACCTCCGGGGGCACCAGGTGGGAGACATCGCCGCCCCAGGTGGCGACCTCCTTCACCAGGGAGGAGGAGAGGAAGGAGTAGGTGGGGTTGGTGGGCACGAAGAGGGTCTCGACGCCCGACAGGCCGATGTTCATCTGGGCCATCTGGAGTTCGTAGTCGAAGTCGCTGACCGCGCGCAGGCCCTTCACGATGGCCGGGATGTCGCGCTGCTTGCAGAAGTCGACCAGGAGGCCGTGGAAGGCTTCCACCCGGACGTTTCCGTACTCGGTGGTGACCCGGCGGATCAGCTCGATCCGCTCCTCGATCTCGAACAGGCCCTTCTTGGACTTGTTGATCATCACCGCGACATAGACCTCGTCGTAGAGACGGGACGCGCGGGCGATGATGTCGAGATGTCCGTTGGTGATCGGGTCGAACGACCCGGGACAGACGGCGCGGCGCACTTGAGATCCCTCGCTCTCCGGTCCGGTCATCGTGCGTCTTCGCACTGTGAGGCGGCGCGACCGTACCAAAAGGTTCCTTCGCCGTAGCGACGGGACCGCAGGGCCGTGAAACCGCCCGGCCATCCGAATTCCCCGCCTCTGGTGCTGCGTTCCACGGTGACGAGGGCTTGAGCCGCGAGCCAGCCCTGCGAGCGGAGTGTGAGCAGTATCTCCCGAAGATCGTCGTCGGTGACGGCGTACGGCGGATCGAGAAACACCAGGTCGTACGGGTCCGGTGGCGGCGACTGGATGATCTGCTCGGCCCTGCCGGATCTGACCTCGGCGCCGGGCAGGCCCAGGTTCCGTACGTTCTCCCGGACGACCTTGGCGGCGCGGGCGTCGGACTCCACCAGCAGGGTGTGGCCCGCCCCGCGCGACAGCGCCTCCAGGCCCACGGCGCCGGAACCGGCGTACAGGTCGAGCACGCGCTCGCCGTCCAGCGGGGCGCCGAGGAGGGACTGCCAGGTGGAGAAGAGTCCCTCGCGGGCGCGGTCGGAGGTGGGGCGGGTGCCCGTCCCCGGCGGGACGGTGAGGCGGCGTCCGCCGGCTGTGCCGGCGATCACGCGGGTCATGGTGGGGGTCCTTCTTGGTGGGGTGGGGTGAGGGTGGGTGGGGGTTGTGGTCAGGTGCGGGTGCGGTGGGATGGGGCGGGCGTTCAGTGCCGTGCGTTCAGTGTCACCGGTCCCGGGGTTCCGCGCGCCCCTGGGGTGGGGTTCAGCCCTTGTCCAGGTACTGCTCCCGCTCCTCGTCCAGCAGGGCGTCCAGGGCCGTGCGCAGGCCGGGGAGGGCGGTGAGGTCCGGGTCGGCGGCCACGAGTCCCGTCGCCTCCTCGCGGGCCTCCGCGATGATCTCCTCGTCCTCGATGACCGCCAGGACGCGCAGGCTGGAGCGGGCGCCGGACTGGGCCTGGCCGAGGACATCGCCCTCGCGGCGCTGCTCCAGGTCGATCCGGGACAGCTCGAAGCCGTCGAGGGTGGCGGCGACGGCGGCCAGCCGCTGACGGGCGGGGCTCGCCTCCGGCATCTCCGTGACCAGCAGACACAGGCCGGGCGCGGAACCCCGGCCGACCCGACCGCGGAGCTGGTGGAGCTGCGAGACCCCGAAGCGATCGGCGTCCATGATCACCATGGCGGTGGCGTTGGGGACATTGACCCCGACCTCGATGACCGTGGTGGCGACCAGGACGTCCGTCTCCCCGGCGGCGAAGCGGCGCATGACCGCGTCCTTGTCGTCGGGGTGCATCCGGCCGTGCAGCACCTCGATGCGGAGGCCGGACAGCGGCCCCTTAGCGAGCTGGTCGGCGACCTCCAGCACCGCCAGCGGGGGGCGCTTGTCCCCGTCGTCCCCGGCGGGTGGCGCCGCGTTGGGGGGCTTGCCGGGACCCTTGGCGGGGTTCCCTGAATCCTTGCCGGGCTTTCCGGAGCCCTGGGCGGACTTGCCGGGACCCTTCGCGGGCTTCCCCGGGTCGTCCTCCTCGTCGCCGATCCGGGGGCAGACCACGTACGCCTGATGGCCGCCCGAGACCTCTTCACGGACCCGCTCCCAGGCGCGGGCCAGGAAGTGCGGTTTGTCGGCGGCCGGGACGACATGGCTGGCGATCGGGGAGCGGCCGGCCGGGAGCTGGTCGAGGACGGAGGTCTCCAGGTCGCCGAAGACGGTCATCGCGACCGTGCGCGGGATCGGGGTGGCCGTCATGACCAGGAGGTGCGGGGGCTGTTTGCCCTTGCCGCGCAGGGCGTCGCGCTGCTCGACCCCGAAGCGGTGCTGCTCGTCCACCACGACCAGACCGAGATCGTGGAACTGCACCTTGTCCTCGATCAGGGCGTGGGTGCCGATGACGATCCCGGCCTCGCCGGTGGCCAGGTCGAGCAGGGCGTGGCGGCGGGCGGCGGCGCCCATGGAGCCCGTCAGCAGCACCACCTTGGTGGCGTGCTCGGCGCCGCCCAGCATGCCGCCCTCGGCCAGCTCGCCCAGCATCTCCACGATCGAGCGGTGGTGCTGCTGGGCCAGCACCTCGGTGGGCGCCAGCATGGCGGCCTGCCCTCCGGAGTCCACCACGGCGAGCATCGCGCGCAGGGCGACCATCGTCTTGCCGCTGCCGACCTCGCCCTGGAGGAGGCGGTGCATGGGATGGTCCGTGGCGAGGTCGGCGAAGATCTCGCGGGACACCTTGCGCTGGCCCTCGGTGAGGGTGAAGGGGAGCCGGGCGTCGAAGGCGGTGAGCAGTCCGTCGGCGGCGGGGGCGCGGGGAACGGCCGGGAGCTGGGCGTCGGCGTGGCGGCGGCGGGCCAGGGCGACCTGGAGGACGAACGCCTCGTCCCATTTGAGGCGGGCGCGGGCGTCCTCGATGTCGGCCTTGGTCGCGGGGCGGTGGATCTTGAGCAGGGCCTCGGGCAGCGGGAGCAGACCGCGGCCCTCGCGCAGGGAGCCCGGCAGCGGGTCCAGGGCCTCCTGGGCGCGGGGCAGCACGGTCTGGACGGCCTTGCCGATCTTCCAGGACTCCAGCTTGGCCGTCGCCGGGTAGAGCGGGATGAGGGCGCCGGCCCAGGTCTCGACCGATTCGCCCGGCTCGTCGCCGTCGCCGTCGCCGTCTCCGGTCAGCAGTTCGTAGGCCGGGTGGGCGAGTTGGAGCCTGCGGTTGAAGACGGAGACCTTTCCGGCGAACATCGCGCGGGTGCCCGGCAGCAGGTCCTTGTGGGGTTTGTGGACGCCGTTGCCGAAGAAGACCAGCTGGAGCCGCCCGCTGCCGTCGGTGATGGTGACCTCCAGGCGCTGGCCCTTGCCGCGGGGCGCGCGGGAGGAGGCGAAGGTGTGCAGCCGGGCGTCGGCCACCATCGCGACCACCGTGACGTGCTCGTCCATGGGGAGGTCGGCGAGGTGGGTGAGCTGGCCGCGCTCCTCATATCTGCGCGGGTAGTGGTGGAGGAGGTCTCCGACGGTGAGCAGGCCGAGATGCTCGGCCATCACCTTGGCGGTGGCGGGGCCGAGCACCTTCTTCAGTGGTTCTTCCAGCGCGGGCACGAGATCCATTGCACACCACGCCACTGACATTGCCGTATACGTCTGAGGAAACCCCTGGTCAGACGGCTCGTTCGGGCTCTAGGATGGCCCGCCCCGGGCCATCGCCGGCCGGTTGCCCCTACGGTTGTCCACTCGGCTGTCCGTGTGGCCGTCCGTTGTGGCTGTCCGTTGTGGCCGCCCAGGTGGCTGTTCACTCGTTCGTCCGTGCGTTCCGCTCCGTCCGCCCATCCGCGGTCACCCCACCCGGGGCCGCCCGACCCCGCGCCGTCGCGAAACCCCCCACCGGCGCAGCGACGATGGATTCACAGACCTCACAGTCATCCCAGGCTCCTCAGCCTCCCCACCCACCCCATACCTTCCAGGTCGACCTGCGTGGTCTGGTGGACCTGCTCTCCCATCACCTCTACTCCAGTCCCCGGGTCTATCTGCGCGAGCTGTTGCAGAACGCGGTCGACGCGATCACCGCCCGCCGGACCGAGCAGCCCGGCGCGCCCGCCCGGGTGCGGCTGTACGCGGAGGGCGGCACCCTGCGCGTGGAGGACTCCGGCATCGGGCTCACCGAGTCGGATGTGCACACCCTGCTGGCCACCATCGGCCGCAGCTCGAAGCGGGCCGAGGGGCTCCAGGAGGCCCGCTCGGACTTCCTCGGGCAGTTCGGCATCGGATTGCTGGCGTGTTTCGTGGTCGCCGAGAAGATCCGCGTGGTCAGCCGCAGCGCCCGCCGGCCGGACGCCCCGCCGGTGGAGTGGACGGCGACCGACGACGGCTCGTACACCGTACGGACCCTCCCGGACTCGGCCCGGCCCGAACCGGGCACCACCGTCCATCTGGAGCCCCGCGCGGGCGCCGCCGAGTGGCTGGCCGGGGACCGGGTGCTGGAACTGGCCCGGGACTTCGGCTCCCTGCTGCCGTACGACGTACGGGTCGGCGCGGAGGAGGTCACCGATCTCCCGGCGCCCTGGGACCGGCCCTATCCGTCGCCCGCGACCCGGCGGGTGGCGCTGGCCCGGCACTGCCACGACCTGTTCGGGTTCACGCCGCTGGACTCGATCGACCTCAGTGTGCCGCTGGCCGGGATCCGGGGCGTGGCCTATGTGCTGCCGTCGGCGGTCAGCCCGGCCCAGCGCGCCCGGCACCGGGTGCACCTCAAGGGCATGCTGCTCACCGAGCGCGCCGAACAGCTGCTGCCCGACTGGGCGTTCTTCGTGCGCTGCGTCCTGGACACCGACAGTCTGCGGCCGACCGCCTCGCGCGAAGCGCTGTACGAGGACGAGACGCTGGCCGCGGTGCGCGAGGCGCTGGGCGAGCGGATCCGCTCCTGGCTGACGGGCCTCGCGGCCGGCGACCCGCAGCGGCTGGCGGCGTTCCTGTCGGTGCACCACCTGGGCGTGAAGTCGCTCGCCCGGCACGACAAGGACATGCTGCGCACGATGCTGCCCTGGCTGCCGTTCGAGACCACGGACGGGCAGCTGTCCCTGGAGGAGTTCGCGCAGCGCCACCCGGTGGTGCACTTCACCCGGACGGTCGAGGAGTTCCGGCAGGTCGCCCCGATCGCCTCGGCCCAGGGCATCGGGGTCGTCAACGGCGGCTACACCTATGACAGCGAGCTGGTGGAGGCGCTGCCGTCGGTGCGGCCGGGTTCGTCGGTGGCGGAGCTGGACGCGGACACGGTGACGGCCCATCTGGACGCCGTGGACCCGGCGGAGGAGCTGGCGCTGTCGGGCTTCCTGGGCGCCGCCCGCGCCGCGCTGGACCCGCTGGGCTGCGATGTGGTGCTACGCGCGTTCCATCCGCTGTCGGTGCCCGCGCTGCACCTGGACGACCGGCAGGCGCGGCACGAGCAGGCCCGCGCGGACGCCGAGGCGCAGGCCGACGATCTGTGGGCGGGCATCCTGGGCTCCCTGCGGGGCAGCGCCCCGCGCGCGAGGCTGGTCCTCAACCATCTCAACCCGCTGATCCGGCGGATCAGTTCGCTCCAGGACCCGGAGCTGATCGGCACGGCCACCGAGTCGCTGTACGGCCAGGCCCTGCTGATGGCCCAGCGCCCGCTGCGCCCGGCGGACTCCGCCCTGCTGAACCGCGCGTTCATCGGGCTCCTGGAGTGGGCCACGCACGGCGAGGGCACGACGGCCTCGGGCCCTGGGAACCCGGGCCCCTCCGGCCCTGGGAACTCCGGCCCTGGGAACTCCGGCCCATCCAGCCCGCCCGGCCCGCCCGGCCCGCCCGGCCCGCCCGGTCCCAGGAACTCCGGCCCCTCCGGTCCCTCCGGCCCACCCAGTCCCTCCGGCCCCGGCGAACCCGGCGGCCCCGACTCAGACTCCCCCGGGAACGGTCACCGATGAGTGAGATCACCGACTTCGACGCGCTGCGCCACGCCATGGCGGAGAACTCCGAGCGCCCCGAGGGCCCGGCCCGCAACGCGCGCGCGGAGCAACTGCTCGGCGAGGCCGAGAAGCTGGACATCCCGCTCGCCGTGATCGAGGCGCTCGGCCACCAGCTGAAGGTCTACAACTACAGCTCCGAGAAGGACAAGATGTTCGTCCCCTTCGCGCGCCTGCTGCGCATGTGGGACGAGCGCCCGGAGGACTTCGACGCCTACGAGACCCATTCGCTGCACTGGGTCTTCAAGTGGATGTCGGCGGGCATGCTGGACCAGCCGCACATCCCGCTCGCCTCGGTCGAGAAGTGGCTCGGCGAGATGGAGCACCGCTACCGGCTCGCCGGGCACTCGGAACGCGCGGTGCGCGGCGCCGAGTTCAGTGTGGCCGCGCATGTCGGCGATGTGGAGCGGGCCGAGCGGGCGTACACGGCCTGGCTGGCGGCGGACCGCGACGACATGGCCGACTGCCACGCCTGCGAGCTGCACGGCCAGGGCTGGTGGCACTCGGAGCGGGGCCGGGACGAGCGGGCGCTGGAGCTGTGGGGGCCGGTCCTGGAGGGCGAGTACACCTGCGCCCATGAGCCGCACACCGCGCTCGCCTCGTCGCTGCTGCCGCTGCTGCGGCTCGGCCGCCTAGACGACGCCCGCGCCCACCATCTGCGCGGCTTCCGGCTGGTCCGGCCGATGGAGAGCATGCGGGGCGCCTACGCGGACCATGTGGAGTTCTGCGTGCTGAGCGGGAACGAGGCCCGCGCGCTGGAGCTGCTCGCGGAGCGTCCGGCGTACTTCACCGACACCGGGCATCCGCGCAGCCGGCTGGACTTCCTGAGCGTGGTGGCGCTGCTCATGGACCGGCTGACGGAGCTGGGCCTGGGCGACGGTCCGGTGCCGGGTCCGGCGGGACGCGCCTGGACGGCCGCCGCCCTGGCCGGGCACGCCCGCACGGAGGCCCTCGCGCTGGCGGCCCGTTTCGACGCCCGCAACGGCACGCCGTACGTGAGTGAGCGGGCCCGCGCGCGGATGGACCAGCGTCCGCTGACGGACCGCCTGCCCCTGGGCATCCGCTCCATACGCACCGCTCCGGCCACCCCCGTACCGGAGGCACCGGCGCCCCCCGCCGAGAGCGACCTCGCGGCGCTGCTGGCCGAGGCCCGGCGCCAGTCGGACACGCTGCGCCCGCACGCCGTGGAGGCATGGGCGGCGGTGGCGCGGGCCGCCGAGGGCGGGGCCGGGCTGGACGCCCGCGACCGCGCCGAGATCGCCGACCACCACGCGATGGGGCTGGGCCCGGAGGGCGTGGAGTTCTTCGAACGGGCCGCGGAGCACTACGCCGAGGCGGGCGACCCGGGCGAGGCACTGGCGGCCCGCGCGCGGGGGGCCTACGTACAGGCCCTCGCCGGGCGTGTCGCGGAGGCCCTGGCGGTGGTGACGGGGCTGTACGACGAGGTGCTCGCGCTGTACGCCGCCGAGGGCACCGGGGTGCGGCAGACCGTGTCGGTGGTGATGGCGCGGGCGCGGATCCTGATGCGGCGGGTGCACGAGGCCGGGGAGGAGATCGAGCGGGACGACCTGGACGCCGCTGGGGCCGCGGTGCGCGAGGTGGCGACCCTGGTCGAGGGCCGGACCGGGGAGGACGTACGGCTCGCCGCGCGGGACGCCGAGGCGCGGGCGATGCTCGCCGAGCTGGCGGCGCGCACCGGGGACCTGCCGGGGGCCGCGGAGCTGTTCGAGGCGGCGGCGGCCGGGTTCGTGGACGCGGGTCTGCCGTGGTTCGCGGTGGAGTACGAGGCCCGGCTCGCGGGACTCGCCCACCATCTGGGCGACCCGGCCGGGGCGGAACGGGCGCTGCGGGCGGCCCTGGAGCACGGCGGGGCGTATCTGGAGCCGCCCGGCCGGGCCCGGCTGAACCTCCAGCTGGCCGAGGTGCTCAGCGGCGGCGGACGTCCCGCCGAGGCCGCGGAACACGCCCTGGAGGCCGCGCACTGGGCCGACGAGGCGGGCGAGGGCGCCGAGCTGGGCGCCTGGGCGCGGCAGCTCCTGGGCGGCTTCCTGCTGCCCCAGGGGCGGTTCGCGGAGGCCGCCGAGGTGCTGGAGTCGGCGCTCACCGACCTGACCGCCGAGACCCATGGCGACGGGGCGGTGGTCCAGACGCAGTGGTGGCTCGGGGACGCGCTCAGCGAACTGGGCGAGCACCGCGCGGCGGCCGAGCGGCGCCTCCAGGCGGCCGACCTCGCCCGGCACTGGCCGGAGCAGCAGGACCACGCCACCCTGGCCCATCTCGCCGCCGAGTCCCTGGGCGCCGCCGGGATGCTCACCGACGCCGACCGGGCGTACGAGCGCGCGGGCGAGCTGTGGCGCACCCTGGGCGATCTGCACGGCCTGGTCCGGGCCCTGCGCGCCCGCGCCTGGCTGGCCCTGCGCGACGAGGCCACCCGGGGCACCGCGCCGGACCTGATGTCCCGGGCCGTCGAGGAGTGCGCGGCGGCCCGGAGCGCGGCCCCGGATGGTGAGGACCGCCGGTCGCTCACCCTCGAACTCGGCCACACCCACCGCCAGTTCGGCGATCTGCTGGCCCGGGCGGCGGGCGAGGACGAGGGCACCGGCTACGAGCCCGGTTTCGAGGCGGCGCTGACCGAGCTGAACCATGCCGTCGAGGTCTTCGCGTCCCTGGGCCCGGCCGCCCTGCACGCCCGTACCGGCGCCGAACTCGCCGCGGGCTGGCTGGAGGCCGACCTCGGCCGCCCGGACGCCGCCCGCACCCGCGCGCGGGCGGTCCTCACGGCCTATGCCTCTGCACCTCAGCAAGCCGGGACCGAGGACGGGACCGACGCCGGTACCGAGGCGGCGACCCTGCGCACCCGCGAGGCGGAACGGATGCTGGAGACGCTGGCGGAGGACAAGGGCGGCAGCGACAACGAGGCCGAGTGACCCGGTGGAGGCCCCTGGTCCGTGCAGCTCCCCGCCCGCCAGGGGCCTCTACTCCACCCCGATCAGCAGCAACGCCCCCTGCCGCCCGCCCCGGTACACCACCGTGTCCACCGCGAGATACGACTCCCGCACCCGCGTCTCCAGTCGGCCGGCGACGGCGTCCGGCGCGTCGTCACCCAGGACCAGGGTGACCAGCTCACCGCCCGCCGAGAGCATCCGGTCGAGGACCGCCTCCGCGGTGGCGGCGACCTCGGAGCCGATCACCGCGACATCCCCCTCGATCAGCCCCAGGACGTCCCCGGCCTGGCAGATCCCCGCCATGGTCCAGGACTGGCGTTCGGCGACCGCGACCTCGGCGTAGCGGGTGGCGCCCGCCGCCGAGGTCATGGAGACCACGTCCTCGTCGAACCGCCGGTCCGGCGCGTGCACGGCGAGGGCCGCGAGGCCCTGGACGGCCGACCGGGTCGGGATCAGCGCCACCCTGACCCCCTCGGCACGGGCCTGCTCGGCCGCCGCCGCGGCCGTGTGGCGCAGCTCGGCGTCATTGGGCAGGAGCACCACCTCGCGCGCGTGGGCCCGCCGCACCGCCTCCACCAGTTCCCCGCTCGCGGGCGGCTCCCCGGGGCGGGCCAGCACGGTCGTGGCGCCCGCCTCCGCGTAGAGCCCGGCCAGGCCCTCGCCCGGCACCACCGCCACCACCGCCCGCTGCGCCCGCTCCCGGGGCAGCCGCTCCGCCCGCGCGCTGTGCGCATCGTCGGCGCCGAAGTGGGTGATCCGGATCCGGTACGGCCGCCCGGCCTCGACCCCGGCCTCCACGGCGGCCCCGGCGTCGTCGACATGCACATGGACGTTCCACAGTCCGTCGCCGCCGACCACCACCAGGGAGTCCCCGAGCCCGTCGAGCCGCTCCCGCAGCCGGGCCACAGCCGTGTCACCGGCCTCCAGGAGGTAGATCACCTCGTAGGCGGGCCCGTCCCCGTCCCCGCCTCCGCCCTCGCTCCCGTCGGCGGCGCACTCCACGACGGCCCCGGAACCGGCGCCCCCCGAAACAGCTCCCCCGGAACCGGCGACCCCCGAAGCGGCGCCCCCCGAGCCAGCCGCCCCGGAACCGGCGACCCCCGCGAGGCTCGCGGGCGGCGCCCCCGGAACCTCTCCCGTGAACGTCTCCACCAGCGCCCCCAGCACCGCCACCAGGCCCCGTCCCCCGGCGTCCACGACCCCGGCCCGCCCGAGCACGGCCAGCTGGCCCGGGGTCGCCGCCAGGGCCGTACGGGCGCCCTCGTAGGCGGCTCGGGCGACCGTGCCGCAGTCCTCGCCCGGCACCGCTCTCAGCGCCGCCCCGGCGGCGGCCGAGGCCACCGACAGGACCGTCCCCTCGACGGGATGCGCCACCGCCTCGCGCGCTGCACCGGCCGCGTGGCGCAGGGCGAGTGCCAGCTCGGCCCCGCCCGCGTGCCCCTTCTCCCCCGCGCCCGCGGTCAGCACCTGGGCCATCCCGCGCAGCAGCTGCGCCAGGATCGTCCCGGAGTTCCCGCGCGCCCCGATCAGCGCCCCATGGGCCATGGCCCGCGCGGCGTCCTCCAGGGAGGGTCCGGCGGCGTTGCGGGCGTCGACCTCGTAGCCCGCGAAGACCGCCTCCACGGCCGCCACCGCCGACTCCACGGTCAGATAGAGATTCGTCCCGGTGTCCCCGTCCGCGACCGGATACACATTGATCGCGTCGATCTCCTCACGCGCGCGACCCAGTGCCTCCAGCGCGAGACCGCACCAGGTGCGCACCGCGAGAGCATCGAAGAATGTCTGCGGCACCTGCGCCACTGCGCCTCCTAGGAACCTGCCGGACGTCGGACGCAGCGTAGTCCCGGGCCCGGTGCGCGGCGGAAGAGGGCGGGACCGGCGCCGGGGGAGCCGGACAGGCCCCTGAGCAGCCATGGTAATTTCGTTGTACCGACGCAGCCGTTGTATGCTGCTTCGGTTGCCCGATCCTGATCGGGCCATTCCCCCTGGCACCGCCACTCAGATCCCTGGATCCGGGCATGCCGGGATCCACCGTAAGTGCATCTGAAGTCTTTGGAGTGACCCGTGGCTGCCAACTGCGACGTCTGCGGCAAGGGGCCGGGCTTCGGCAACAACATCTCGCACTCGCACCGCCGTACGCCCCGTCGCTGGAACCCGAACATCCAGCGCGTGCGTACCGTGGTCGGCGGGACGCCGAAGCGCGTGAACGCTTGCACCTCGTGCATCAAGGCCGGCAAGGTCTCGCGCTGACGCTCAGCTGAGCGCGCGGCCACAGCTGGTTCGCCGCATCGAGCCGACCCACTTCGGTGGGTCGGCTTTTTGCCGTCCCCTCTAGGGACGCTCCCTTCTGGAGATGCCCCTCTAGTGTGATGCGCCGGAAATCCTGAGGGTTAGTTCTGGCCTGTTTGCTGGCCGGCGGTTCCGACTTTGGTGAGGTAGTCGGCGAGAGAGTTGAG
>NZ_JBEXLA010000025.1:0-37770 GCF_040609715.1 Streptomyces sp. NPDC004610
GGCCGACGTCCTCTTCGCCATGCTCCGAGACGGCACCTACTACGATCCCCAACCTGCCCCATCACCTTGACCAAACCCATAGGGGCACCCCCCCGTCGCCCCAGCCCTCCGGCGCCGTCGCCCGGTCGCCGAGGGCACCGGTGGAGAGCTGGACAGGTGGACAAGTGGACGAGTGGCCAGGTGCGCAGGTGGACAGGTGGGTCGGACCCCTCCCGACGGCCGATCCGGGCGCGCGTCCCCAACCCGCCGAAACGTTTCCCGGCGTCAAGCGTGGAGCGTCGCCTCACGGTTCCTGCTGGCCCGCCGTCGTCACCGGGCGGGCCGGGACCGTCCAGGGGAGTTCGATGGAGACCGTCTTGCCGCCCTCGGGCGTGGCGCGGACGCTCAGTTTGCCGCCGCGCTCGGCGGCCAGCCAGCGGATGATGACCAGCCCCCGCCCGTTGTCCTGCTGCACCGCGGCCGGAAGCCGCTTGGGGAAGCGGGGGTGACTGTCCGTCACCCCGAGGCGGAGCTGCTCGTCGCGCGCGAGTTCCAGATCGACCGTGAATGTGGGCGACTGTCCGAACGTGTGCTGGACGGCGTTGGTGGCGAGTTCCGAGACGATCAGCCGGACGCCGTCGGCGAGATCCGCGTCCGCCGGCAGCCCCCATTCGACAAGGGTCTCGACCACGAAACCGCGGGCCGCGGACACCGAGGCGGCCTCGCTCGGCAGAGTGACGGATGCTTCCAGCTGATCTGCCATGGCGACGTCGTCCCTTTCCCACGGGACCGCGGTCCGACACGGAAGCGGATGGTTCGAGTACGGTCCCGGACTGGTGCTACATCGCCCAGCCTGCCACTAGTACGCCGGTCCAGGTGGCGATCCACCAAGATATGCATATATCTGTCGCTCAATGCGGTGAACTCTGCGACGGCAGAGCGTATTTGGGCGGCCCGGAAGGAGTAAGGAGTACCCCATGCAGCACGGTCCCGTGGTGCGCCGCCGGAAGCTGGGCGCGGAATTGCGTGCCCTGCGCACCCGCGTGGGGCTCACCAGTGGCGAGGCGGCCGGTCTGGTCGGCTGGCACCAATCGAAGGTCAGCCGGATCGAGACCGGCGCCAGCGGTGTGAAACCGGCCGATGTCCGGTTACTGCTGGACGCGTACGGCGTCGAGGACCCCGATCTGCGGGAACTGCTACTGGTGCTGGCCGGTTCCGAAGAGGGCGGCCGGCACCACTGGTGGCACGCCTACCGCGGGGTGCTGCCGCCGACGTACCGGGACTTCATCAGTCTGGAGTCGCAGGCCACCGCCATGCGGACGCTGGAGACCTCGGTGATCCCGGGGCTGCTCCAGACCCGGGAGTACGCCCGCGCGGTGACCCGGGCGGCCGTCGAGGGGCTGGACGACCAGCGGCTGGACGCGCTGGTGGAGGTGCGGCTGGCCCGGCAGGATGTGCTGCGGGCGCATCCGCCGCTGGAGCTGAGCGCCGTACTGGACGAGGCGGTGCTGCGGCGGGAGGTGGGCGGGCCCGCGGTGATGGCCCGTCAGCTGGCGCGGCTGGCCGAGGCCGCCCGGCTGCCGCAAGTACGGCTCCAGGTACTGCCGTTCTCCGCCGGTGCGCATATCGGGGTCACGGGGCCTTTCGTTATCTTCTCATTTTCGCGCACCTCTGATCTGGATGTGGTTGTTCTCGACCACATGACGAGTAGCCTCCATCTGGAACGGAAAGAAGACCTAGTGGCCTACAGCGAGTCGTTCCGCACGCTTCAGCACCACGCTCTTTCCCCCGCGGACTCGCTGGATTACCTCGCCGGGATAAGTGACGGCTCATATGGCGCATAGGGAGGCACCATGACCGCACTGCCTCGACACGTCCCCTCCACCGACCGACTGCACGGAGTGCGGTGGCTGCGCAGCAGCTACAGCACCGGCGCGAACAACTGCGTCGAGACCGCCCGGCCGCCCCGCGGCCCCTGGGCCGGTCTGCTCGCCGTGCGCGACTCCAAGGATCCGTCCGGACCCGCGCTGCTCTTCTCCCCCGAGAGCTGGGCGGGGTTCACCGCGGCGTTCCACGCCGGGCACTGATCCACCGGGCACTGATCCACCGAGCACCTCGAACGATCCGTTCCGATCCGTTCCGGTCATGATCCGGGCGGTGCACGGCCGTGGTCCGCCGACTCATGGTCGCGTCTCGCCGATGACCCGGACGGCGTGCTCCACCTGTTCCCCGGAGAGGTCCGCGCGGGCCGTCAGCCGCAGCCGCGAGATTCCGTCGGGCACGGACGGCGGGCGGAAGCAGCCCACGGCCAGCCCGGCCGCGCGGCAGTCCGCCGCCCACCGCACGGCCCCCTCCGGGGACGGGGCCCGTACCGACACCACCGCCGCGTCCGGCCGGACCGCCGCCAGACCCAGCACCGTCAGCCGGGCGTGCAGCTCCGTGGCGACCGCCCGCGCGCGTGCGGCCCGCCCGGGTTCGCGGACCAGCAGCCGCAGCGCCGCGAGGGCACCGCCCGCCGCCGCCGGGGCGAGCCCGGTGTCGAAGATGAAGGTCCGGGCCGCGTTGACCAGATGGTCGATCACCGCGGCCGGGCCGAGGACGACCCCGCCCTGGCTGCCCAGCGACTTCGACAGGGTCGCCGTCACCACCACGTCCGGCGCGCCCGCGAGACCCGCCCCGTACGCCGCGCCCCGGCCGCCGTCGCCCAGCACGCCCAGCCCGTGCGCGTCGTCCACCACCAGCCCCGCCCCCCGCTCCCGGCACGCCCCGGCCAGCTCCGCGAGCGGGGCGGCGTCGCCGTCGACCGAGAACACGGTGTCGGAGACGGTCACGGCGGGCCCGTCATGGGTGCGCAGCGCCTTGCGGACAGCCTCCGGCTCGGCGTGCGGGACGACCTGGGTGGTGCCGCGCGCCAGCCGGCAGCCGTCGATGAGGGAGGCGTGGTTGCCCGCGTCGGAGACGATCAGCGTGCCGTGCGGGGCCAGCGCGGTGACGGCGGCGAGATTGGCCGCGTAGCCGGAGGAGAGGACGAGGGCGGCCTCGAAGCCGCAGAAGGCGGCCAGTTCGCGTTCCAGTTCGGCGTGGAGTTCGGTGGAGCCGGTGACCAGCCGGGAGCCGGTCGCGCCCGCGCCCCACTCGCGCGCGGCGGCGGCGGCGCCCTCGGTGACCTCGGGGTGCCGGGCGAGTCCGAGGTAGTCGTTGCTGGCCAGATCCAGCAGCGGCGAATCGGCCGGCCGCGGTCGCAGGGTCCGGACGAGCCCGGCGCGGCGACGTGCCAGCGCCTGCTCATCGATCCAGCCGAACGCCATGGCTCCTCCGGGAACGGGAACGGGAAGGGGAACAGGAAGGGGAGGGGGAAACGGAGCGGGAACAACGGGAACGGGAGCGGGAACGGAAAGGCAGGGGGAATTTGTAGGCAGTGCACAGACCCTAGTCGCACCACCCGCCCCCCACTGTGTGGCAATACCCACACGTCCAGCGTGCCCCTTTGTACGAACTCTCCTTGGCCCGGAGCGGCTCCTTAGGACAGGATCGGCTCTCATGGACCTGCTGAACACGCTGGTGGACAAGGGGCTTCGGCGCGAGCTGCCGACCCGCGAGGAGGCCCTGGCCGTTCTCGCCACTTCCGATGACGATGTGCTCGATGTGGTGGCCGCGGCCGGAAAGGTGCGCCGCCACTGGTTCGGCCGCCGGGTGAAGCTGAACTACCTCGTCAATCTCAAGTCCGGACTCTGCCCGGAGGACTGCTCCTACTGCTCCCAGCGGCTCGGCTCCACGACCGGGATCCTCAAGTACACCTGGCTCAAGCCGGACGAGGCGACCGCCGCCGCCGCTGCCGGGCTGGCGGGCGGCGCCAAGCGGGTCTGTCTGGTGGCGAGCGGACGCGGGCCCACCGACCGGGACGTGGACCGGGTCTCCACGACCATCAGGGCCATCAAGGACGAGCACGAGGGCATCGAGGTGTGCGCCTGTCTCGGACTGCTCTCCGACGGCCAGGCCGAACGGCTGCGTGACGCGGGCGCCGACGCCTACAACCACAATCTCAACACCTCCGAGGCGACCTACGCCGACATCACCACCACCCACACCTACGCCGACCGGGTGGACACCGTGCGGAAGGCGCACGCGGCGGGACTGTCGGCCTGCTCGGGGCTGATCGCGGGCATGGGCGAGCCGGACGCGGAACTGGTCGACGTCGTCTTCTCGCTGCGCGCGCTGGACCCGGACTCGGTGCCGGTGAACTTCCTGATCCCGGTGGAGGGCACCCCGCTGGGCGGGGAGTGGCATCTGACGCCGCAGCGCTGTCTGCGGATCCTGGCGATGGTGCGGTTCGTCTGCCCGGACGCCGAGGTGCGGATCGCGGGCGGGCGGGAGGTCCATCTGCGCACGCTCCAGCCGCTCGCCCTGCATCTGGCCAACTCCATCTTCCTCGGCGACTACCTCACCACCGAGGGCCAGACGGGCAAGGCCGACCTGGAGATGATCGCCGACGCCGGGTTCGAGGTGGAGGGCGCGGACGAGGTGACCCTGCCGGAGCACCGGGCGGCGGCGACGGCCGGGTGCGGCGAGGTGTGCGGCTCGCACGAGGGTTCCGGGAGCGCCGGAGGTTCCGGGTGCGGGACGCACGGGGGCGCCGGGGGCGGCGGCTGCGGGACGCAGGCTGCGGAGGAGGCGGTCCCCGCCGGAGGCCAGGCGCTGCCCGGAGAGGTCCGTACGGATCTGGTCGCGGTGCGGCGACGGGGTGCGGGAACGGATCTCGCGCCCAATGCGTGACCCGGGCGCCCCGCGTGAGCTGACCGTCGCCGAGCTGCTGGAGCTGGACCGGCGGCATGTGTGGCATCCGTACGGGCCGATGCCGGGGCTGGTCGAGCCGCTGGTGGTGGAGTCGGCGAGCGGGGTGCGGCTGCGCCTGGCGGACGGCTCGGGCGAGCTGGTCGACGGCATGTCGTCCTGGTGGTCGGCGATCCACGGCTACAACCACCCGGTGCTCAACGAGGCCGTGACCGGGCAGCTGGGGCGGATGAGCCATGTGATGTTCGGCGGACTCACCCATGAGCCCGCCGTACGGCTGGCGAAGCTGCTGGTCGACATCGCGCCGGACGGGCTGGAACATGTGTTCCTGGCCGATTCCGGGTCGGTGTCGGTCGAGGTGGCGGTAAAGATGTGCCTCCAGTACTGGCGCTCGCTGGGCCGTCCCGAGAAGCGGCGGCTGCTGACCTGGCGCGGCGGCTACCACGGTGACACCTGGAACCCGATGTCGGTGTGCGACCCCGAGGGCGGGATGCACGAACTCTGGAACGGGGTGCTGCCCCGCCAGATCTTCGCCGACGCCCCGCCCGCCGAGTACGACGAGGAGTACGCCGAGCATCTGCGGCGGACCATCGAACGGCACGCGTCCGAGGTGGCCGCGGTGATCGTGGAACCGGTGGTGCAGGGCGCGGGCGGGATGAGGTTCCACTCCCCCGGCTATCTGCGGGTCCTGCGCGAGGCGTGCGACGCCCATGACGTGCTGCTGGTGTTCGACGAGATCGCCACCGGTTTCGGGCGGACGGGCGCCCTGTTCGCGGCGGAGCACGCAGCGGTGACGCCGGATGTGATGTGCGTGGGCAAGGCGCTGACCGGCGGTTATCTGACGCTGGCGGCAACGCTGTGCACCGCGCGGGTGGCGGCCGGGATCTCCCGGGGCGAGGTGCCGGTGCTGGCGCACGGCCCGACGTTCATGGGCAACCCGCTCGCCGCGGCCGTCGCCCGCGCCTCCGTCGAACTGCTCCTCGCGCAGGACTGGCGTGCGGAGATCAAACGGATCGAGACGGGACTGCGTACGGCGCTGGAACCGGCGGCGGAGCTGCCGGGCGTGGCCGATGTCCGGGTCCTCGGGGCGATCGGCGTGGTGCAGCTGGACCGGCCGGTGGACCTGCGCCGGGCGACGGCGGCGGCGGTGCGCGAGGGGGTGTGGCTGCGGCCGTTCCGGGATCTGCTCTACACCATGCCGCCGTACATCACCGGCGACGAGGATCTGGCACGGATCGGCCGCGCGGTGTGCGCGGCGGCTCGGGAGGGCTGAGATGGCCGTACTGGTGATCACCGGAACCGGCACGGAGGTCGGCAAGACGATCGCCACCGCCGCGATCGCGGCGACCGCGCGCGCGGCGGGCCGTTCGGTGGCCGTTCTCAAGGCCGCGCAGACGGGTGTACGGCCGGACGAGCGCGGGGACGCGGCGGAGGTGGTGCGGCTGGCCGGGGAGGTGACGGCCAGGGAACTCGCCCGCTATCCCGACCCGCTGGCGCCCGCGACGGCCGCGCGGCGGGCGGGACGGGCGCCGGTGCACCCGGCCGACATCGCCGAGACCGCCGCCAAGCTGGCCACGGAGCATGATCTGGTGCTAGTCGAGGGCGCGGGCGGGCTGCTGGTCCGCTTCGACCCGGCGGGCGGCACGCTGGCCGACGCGGCGGAACTGCTGGCCGCGCCGGTGGTGATCGTGGCCGCCGCCGGGCTCGGCACCCTCAACACCACCGAACTGACGGCCCGCGAGCTGCGCCGCCGGGGCCTGGCCCCGGCGGGCGTCGTGATCGGCAGCTGGCCGACCGCCCCCGACCTCGCCGCCCGCTGCAACCTGGCGGACCTGCCGGAGGTGACGGGCACGCCCCTGCTGGGCGCCCTCCCGGAGAACGCCGGACGACTCGCCCCGGCCGCGTTCCGCACGGCGTCCCCGGGATGGCTGGCACCGCGCCTGGAGGGGACATGGGACGCGGAATCGTTTCGGGTGCGGGAGGGGGCGCGGGGGTAGGGGGTGGCTGCTGTGGCTACGGGGTGGGCGGGCTGGTGTTGGTGGTGGAGGGGCGAGGGGGAGGGGAGGGGACCGGGGTGGGCGGGAGCCCGGGGTTCGGGGGTTCGGGGGGCTGTCGGTGAGGGCCCCTCGGAGGTGTGGGGCCGCCATAGAGGGCGGCGAGGGGCAGCCGTGGGACCGCCGTCGGGGTCGCCACCCGGCGGGCTCCTCCGGGGCGCGGAGTTGCGTACTCCGGGTCCCTCGGAGGTACGGGGTCGCGCGGTGAGCGGCAGCCCCGAGGGGGGCTGGGGGCGGCCGGCCGAGCCTCGCGGGGGGGGAGGTGGCAGGTGGCCCCGTCCTGGGAGGGGACATGGCGGCGTTGGGCGGCGGCCCGAGGGCGCCGGGTGGCAACCGGCCCGGGGCCTTGGGCGGCGGTGGGGCAAGGCGCAACCGGCCCGGTGCCGGGAAGGCGCGCCCCCGGAATCGCCGTCGCCCCGGACCTCGGTAGGTGCGGAGCACACCGCGCGGGGACAATCGGCGTAAGGCCCGGCCGGTTAAGGAGGTCCCATGGCGCCACGGCCCCCGAGGGCGCGCGGGAAGTGCGCTGATCCCGTGCACCATCCGCTGTTCGCCCGTTACTACGCCCGGATCAGTGTCACCGCCGAGACCCGGATGGGCATGGCCGGGGTGCGGGACCGGCTGCTCGCCGGGCTGTCCGGGCGGGTGCTGGAGGTCGGCGCGGGCAACGGCCTCAACTTCGCCCACTATCCGCGTACCGTCGCCGAGGTCGTCGCGATCGAGCCGGAGCGGGTGCTGCGGAGGCTCGCGGTGGATGCCGCGCTGCGCGCCACCGTGCCGGTCGATGTGGTGCCGGGCGCGGCGGAGGCGCTGCCGGTCAAGAGCGAGGGCTTCGACGCGGTGGTGCTGTCCCTGGTGCTGTGCAGCGTGCGGGACGTGCGGCAGGCCCTGCGGGAGGTGCGGCGGGTGCTGCGACCGGGCGGTGAGGTGCGGTTCTTCGAGCACGGTCGAGGTGGCGGCACCCTCATGCGGTCGGCGCAGCGGGCGCTGGACGGCACTCTGTGGCCCCGCCTCAACGGCGGCTGCCATCTCTCCCGCGACCCGGTCGGCGCCCTGCGCGCGGCCGGGTTCGATCTGGGCCCCTACCGGCGGGTCCTGATGCCGGAGAAGGGCCCGGTGCTACCGGCGTCGTACTGCTCCCTGGGGATGGCGTGGCGCCCGCTGTCGGACGCGCGGATCGTCTGAACGGGGCAGGCGCGCGCCTACGGCACGGACCGGCGGGTCACAGGCTCCAGCGGCGCAGTTCCTCGGCGATGTCCTGGACCGTCGCCTGGCCGGTCTTGACCAGTCGGGCCAGTTCCCGCACCTGTTCGGGCGAGGTGGTGACCTTGACGCCGCTGGCGACGAGATAGGCGTAGGCGACGGCGGAGGCGAACAGCGCGTTGTTCCGCTCCAGCGCGGGCACGTGCAGCAGCAGCTGGAGCAGGGCCGCCGCGCGCGCGTAGGGCGTGTCGTAGACGGGGACGTCGAATATCTCGGCCCGGTGGCGGGCGACCGCCGCGACCAGGGCGCCCCAGTCGGTGACCTGGGGGTCTCCGGGGGTCTTCTGTTCGGCGAGCATCAGCAGCCAGGCGAGATCGATCCGAAGGTCGTTCAACGGCTCAGCGACGCCCGTCGAACTCTTCGGAGAACACGGACTCGTACTGCTTCATGAAGTCGGCCGCGGCCTCCACGAAGGTGTGGCCGGACTCCCCGGTGTCCTGTCGGACCAGTTCCTCGATGTAGCGGTTGACGCTCATCCCGCGGGCCAGGGCGCGTTCCCGGGCGGCACGCGCGGTGTCCTCGTCCACCCGGACGTTCAGCTGGGTCTTCGCCATGCGTCGACGCTAGCGCCGATGTGCTAGCAGCGGCAAGGGCGTGCGACGCCCCGCGCGCCCGGCGCCGGGCTCCACCCGGGGGTGGAGGGCAGGTCGGGACCTGGGAGGGATACCGGGTGTGCCGGGGGTCACATTAGGCTCGGGGGCGGAAGGGATCCGTCTGCGTATGGGGGGATCCGGACACTCGAATCGAATCGGGGAGGCGGCCGTGTCCACAGCCGGTGTGGCGCCCGCGCCCGGCCCGCCCGCGGCGGACGGCATCGCGGCGCGGGCCCGCGGTCTGACCAAGGCGTACGGCTCGGGCGAGACGGCGGTCGTCGCGCTGGACGCGGTGGACGTGGACATCGCGCGCGGGAGGTTCACGGCGGTGATGGGCCCGTCCGGCTCGGGCAAGTCGACGCTGATGCACTGTCTGGCGGGGCTGGACTCGGTCTCGGGCGGCCGGGTGTGGCTCGGGGACACCGAGATCACCGGGCTGCGCGAGCGGGCGCTGACCCGGCTGCGGCGGGACCGGGTCGGTTTCATGTTCCAGTCGTTCAACCTGATCCCGACGCTGAACGCGCTGGAGAACATCACGCTGCCGATGGACATCGCGGGCCGGAAGCCGGACGGGCGGTGGCTGTCGGAGGTCATCGACACGCTCGGGCTCCGCGACCGGCTGCGGCACCGGCCCGCCCAGCTCTCCGGCGGCCAGCAGCAGCGGGTGGCGTGCGCGCGGGCGCTGGCCTCCCGCCCCGAGCTGATCTTCGCCGACGAGCCGACCGGCAATCTGGACTCACGGGCGGGCCTGGAGGTGCTCGGCATTCTGCGCGGGGCGGTGGACGACCTGGGGCAGACGGTGGTCATGGTGACCCACGACCCGAGCGCCGCGGCCCACTCCGACCTGGTCCTGTTCCTCGCGGACGGCCGGATCGTGGACGAGATGCCACGCCCCACGGCGGACCGGGTCCTGGAGCGACTCCGCGTCTTCACGGGACCGGGACACCGGGACGGGGGCGGCGGGAGGGGCCCGGGCGGGGAACTGAACGAGACGAGGGACGGAGACGGGGGCGGGGAGCGGGACGGGACCGAGGACGAAGGCGGGCGCGGGGAGCTGGACGGGACCAAGGACGAAGGCGGGCACGGGGGCGGGAGCGGGGACATGACCACGGACGCGGACGCGGACACGAACGCGAACTCGGACTCGGACTCGGACGGCGACCGGCACGGAGGCGGGGCGGGCGGCGGGGACGCCGGAGGGCCCGGTCTCCCCGGCGCGGCGGAGGCGTGAGCGGATGCTGAAGGCGACGCTGCGCAGCTTCCTCGCCCACCGGGGGCGGCTGCTGCTCTCGGCGCTGGCCGTGATCCTCTCGGTCGCGTTCGTCGCGGGCAGTCTGATCTTCTCCGACACCGTCAGCCGTACGTTCGACCGGCTCTTCGCCTCGACCGCCGCCGATGTCACCGTCAGCCCCCGCGAGGAGCTGGACGAGACGATCCCTTCGGGCCGGACGGCCACGCTGCCGGCCTCGCTCGCCGATCGGGTCGCGCGCGTGGACGGGGTCGCGGCGGCGCGGGCCGATGTGGAGGTGCGGGGGCTCACGGTCGTGGACGCGGCGAACGAGTCCGTCGGCCCGACGACCGGCGCCCCGACGCTGGGCACGGCCTGGAACCCCACCGGACGCAGCCCGGTCGAGCTGACCTCGGGGCACGCGCCGGACGGCGACGGACAGGTGCTGCTGGACTCCGAGACGGCCGCGCGCGGACACGTCTCGATCGGCGATGAGCTGACCGTGATCGCGGCGCCGGGCTCGTTCCGGGCCGAGGTGGTCGGGATCGTCACGTTCACCACCACCAACCCGGGCGCGGCGCTGGTCTTCCTCGATCCGCAGTCCGCGCGCACAAGACTGCTCGG
Source organism: Streptomyces sp. NPDC004610 (assembly GCF_040609715.1). Taxonomy (NCBI): domain Bacteria; kingdom Bacillati; phylum Actinomycetota; class Actinomycetes; order Kitasatosporales; family Streptomycetaceae; genus Streptomyces; species Streptomyces sp. NPDC004610. Next base: position 10,533 of record NZ_JBEXLA010000025.1, read on the forward strand.
CGACCCGGGCGCGGCCACCTCCGTGTCGGTGGACGCGGCGCGCGGGGTGAGCGACGGGACGCTCAAGGAGCGGGTGTCGGCGGCGCTGGGGGACGGTTCGTACCAACTGCGGACGGCGGCGGAGCAGGCGCAGTCGGATGTGCAGCGGCTCGGCGGGTTCCTCGATGTGATCAAGTACGTGATGGTGGGCTTCGCGGGGATCGCCGTGGTCGTCGGGGTCTTCCTGATCGTCAACACGTTCTCCATGCTGATCGCCCAGCGCACCCGTGAGCTGGGGCTGCTGCGGGCGCTGGGCGCGGACCGGCGCCAGGTGCGCCGCTCGGTGCTGACGGAGGCGCTGCTGCTCGGCCTGATCGGGGCCACGCTGGGCCTCGGGGCGGGCATCGGGCTGGCCGTCGGGCTGATCGCGCTGATGGATCTGCTCGGGATGAACATCAGCTCGGCCGAGATGGTGGTCGCCTGGCCGACCCCGGTGGCGGCGTACGCGGTGGGGCTGGGCGTCACCTTCGTCGCCGCGTATCCGCCGGCGCGGCGGGCGGCGGCCGTCTCGCCGATGGCGGCGCTGGCGGACGCCGAGATCGCGGGCGTCGGCCGTCCGCTCACCGTCCGGGCCGTGGCGGGCGGGGTCGTCGGGGCGGCGGGCGCGGCGGCGCTGGCGGGCTGCGCGCTGTCCTTGGACACGGCGACGGCGGCCTCGCTGCTGGGCCTCGGGGTCGTCCTGACCCTGATCGCGACGGTCGTCGCCGGTCCGCTGCTGGTGCGCCCGCTGATCCGGGTGCTGGGCGGGGCCTTCCCCGCCGTGTTCGGTCCGGTCGGCCGGATGAGCCAGCGCAACGCCCTGCGCAATCCACGGCGTACGGGGGCCACGGCCGCGGCGCTGATGGTGGGGTTGGCGCTGGTCGCCGGGATGTCGGTGGCGAGCGCGTCCATGACGGAGTCGTTCGACCGGCAGATCGATTGGACGCTGGGCGCGGACTTCGTGGTGCAGAACAGCCAGTTCGTCCCGTTCCCCCGGGAGGTCACCGAGCGGGTGCGGGACACCGAGGGGGTCGGTCTGGTGGTCCGCGCCAAGTTCACGCCGATCGCGCTCGGCCTGCCGGACGGCGACCGGGTCGAGACCACGGGCGCGGCCTACGATCCGCGCCTGGACGAGGTCGCCCACCTCACCTACGCGCGCGGGGACAGCGCCGCCGCGCTGGCCGGGGGCCGGGTCGCGATGGACCGGGACTTCGCCGCCGCGCACGGTGTGCGGGTGGGCGGTGTGGTGCCGGTGGAGTTCCCGTCCGGGCGGACCGCGGAGCTGACCGTGGCCGCGCTGACCGACCAGGAGACCGCGGAGGGGTTCGGCACCACGGGCGGGGTGTTCTTCGGCATGTCCACCCTGGAGCGGTACGCGCCGGGCGGGCAGGACTCGGTGCTGTATGTCAACGCGGCGCCGGGCACGGACGCGGACACCCTGCGGGCCGCGCTGGAGCGCGCGCTGGACCCGTATCCGCAGGTGGAGGTGCGCGACCTGGCCGACTACAAACAGCTCGTGCACGACCAGATCTCGGTCCTGCTGTATCTGGTGTACGCGCTCCTCGGGCTGGCGATCGTGATCGCGGTGCTGGGGGTGGTGAACACCCTGGCGCTGTCCGTGGTGGAGCGGACGCGCGAGATCGGGCTGCTGCGCGCGATCGGGCTCGCCCGCCGCCAGCTGAGACGGATGATCCGGCTGGAGTCGGTGGTGATCGCCGTGTTCGGCGCGGTCCTGGGGCTGGCGCTGGGGCTGGTGTGGGGCGTGTGCATGCAGCAGGTGCTCGCCCTCCAGGGCATGACCGCGCTGGCGATCCCCTGGCCGACGATCGTCGCGGTGGTGGCCGGCTCGGCGGTGATCGGCGTGGTGGCGGCGCTGCTGCCGGCGCTGCGGGCGTCGCGGATGAATGTGCTGGACGCCATCGCACACGAGTGAGCGACCCGCGGGGGGGGCGACCAGAGCCTCTCCGGTCCACCGGTCCACGCCCCCGCAGTACCCGGGCCCAGAACTCCCCCCGCCCGCGCAGGCCAGGCAGTACGCCGGAGCGGCACGCCACGCTCACGCGGGGCGGGCAGCACCCGCTCCGGAACCCCACACTCGCCCAGGCCGGACACCTCCCGGCCCAGAACCCCCCTCACCCGCCCGGACCGGCCAGCACCCCGGCCCAGAACCCCGCACCCCCGCACCTGACAGTCCCCGTCGGCCGGACCCGAGCCGCCCCGAAGGCCCACCCGCGCCCCAGCACACCCGGCGGCCCCGGTCCAGAACCCCACACCCCCGCAACCCCAAATGCCCACCCCTGTCCAGACCCCGCCCGCACGCCCAAGTCCCCCACCCCCAAGGAGTGTTGGAGTGTTGATGACCCACCCCTACCCTGACCCCGCCCCGGGCCAGCAGCCGCCCCGCGTGCCGCCGCTGGTCGGCGCCAACGGCAACCGGGTGCTGCGGCCGACGCCGAGCACACGGACATCGCGGCGTTCACGGACGGCGCCCGGCGCAACCGGGGGCAGCACCACCGGCGAGCCGCTGCCGCTGTCGGCCGATGACGGCGGCGCTGGCCGATGACGACGGGTCTGGCCGGTGACGACGGGTCTGGCCGACGACGGCGGGGTGGCCGACGACGGCGGGGTGGCCGGTGACAGCGGCGCTGGCCGATGACAGCGGCGCTGGCCGATGACAGCGGCGCTGGCCGATGACAGCGGCGCTGGCCGATGACAGCGGCGCTGGCCGATGACGACGGGTCTGGCCGGTGACGGCGGCGCTGCCCGATGACGACGGCGCGGCGCTGGCCGGTGATGGCCGCTCCGCGTCGGGAGTGGGGCGGACCGTGACGAACGCGTCCGGATACCGGAAACCCGCTTCTGCCCGGCCCCGGCCCCATGCTGTGATCGCCACCATGACCGCATTGCGCATACGGCCCGCCGGACCCGCCGATCTGGACGAGGTGCTGGCCTTCTGGAAGACGGCCGCCGAGGGGACCAGCATCAGCGACGACCGGGCGGGGGTGGAGCGGCTGGTCGCCCGTGACCCCGGGGCGCTGGTGCTGGCCGAGTCGGGCGGGGAGCTGGTGGGTACGGTGATCGCCGGTTTCGACGGCTGGCGGTGCCATCTGTACCGGCTGGCGGTGCACCCGGGGCACCGGCGCCAAGGCATCGGCTCCGCGCTGCTGGCCGCCGCCGAGGAGCGGTTCGCGGCGCTGGGGGGCCGGCGCGGGGACGCGATGGTGCTGACCGAGAATGAGCGGGCCCATCACGCCTGGCGGGCGGCGGGGTACGCGCCGCAGGAGGAGTGGCGTCGCTGGGTGAAGTCACTCACATACTGATCCCTTTGCCCCTCCTTTACGATTGAGGCACACTTCGGTTTCCCCATGGCGTCATGACCGGCGTCATGGCCTCAGGTCTTCAAGAAAGGTGTGAGCGTCCACCGTGGACGAACCTCCCAGTAGCCGGCATACCGGCTGCCGCTGCTCCTGCACCACGCGCTGTACATGCCGTACGCGCTCCGCGCGAGATCGCGCGAACCTCCTGGCCCTGCCCGATCCTGGGACGGAGGTGAACCGATGACCGAAGTGCTCCTGCTGCTGGTGGCGATTCTGCTGTCACTGGCCTGCGGCGCCTTCGTCGCCGCCGAGTTCTCCCTCACCACCGTCGAACGGGGCGAGCTGGAGAGGGCCGTGGAGCGCGGCGAGCGGGGCGCGTCCAGCGCCCTCAAGGCCGTACGGAATCTGACGTTCCAGCTCTCCGGCGCCCAGCTCGGCATCACCGTGACCAATCTGGTCGTCGGCATGCTGGCCGAGCCCTCCATCGCGCGGCTGATCGCCGGTCCGCTGCGCGCGATCGGCATATCCGGCTCCGCCGCCTCCTCGGTGGCCCTGGTGCTGGGTACGGCCCTGTCGACCGTGTTCCTGATGGTCGTCGGTGAGCTGGTGCCGAAGAACTGGGCGATCTCCTCGCCGCTGGCCGTGGCGAAGACCGTGGCGACGCCCCAGCGCTGGTTCACGGCGATGTTCCGGCCGTTCATCACGCATCTGAACAACACGGCGAACCGGATCGTGCGCCGCTTCGGCATCGAGCCCGCCGAGGAGCTGGCCTCCGCGCGCGGACCGCAGGAGCTGGCCGCGCTGGCCCGGCACTCCGCCAAGGAGGGCGCGCTGGAGGCCGACACCGCCGAGCTGTTCGTGCGGACGCTGAATCTGGCCGATCTGACCGCGGAGAACGTGATGACCCCGCGGGTCCAGGTCGTCGCCCTGGAAGCGCAGGCGACCTGCGAGGACGTGGCGAACGCGACCCGCGCGACCGGTCTGTCCCGGTTCCCGGTGTACCGGGGCAGCCTGGACGCGGTGGTCGGCACCGCGCACATCAAGGACGTCCTGGCGGTCCCCGCGGGTCAGCGCCCGCGCACCCCGGTGGCCGAGCTGATGCGCGAACCGCTCCTGGTGCCCGAGTCGCTCACCGTCGACCGGCTCCTGGACCGGCTGTCCGGCAAGCGCACGATGGCCGTCGTCATCGACGAGTACGGCGGCACGGCCGGGGTCGCGACGCTGGAGGACATCGTCGAGGAGGTCGTCGGCGAGGTGCGCGACGAGCACGACCCGCAGGAGACGCCCGATCTGGCGCCCGCCGGGCTCGACGAGGAGGGGCACAACCTCTTCTCGGCGGACGGCGCGGCCCGGATCGACCAGCTCGCCCGGGTCGGTCTGCGCGCGCCGGACGGCCCGTACGAGACGCTCGCCGGGCTGGTGGCCACCGAGCTGGGCCGGATCCCGGAGAGCGGCGACACCGTGGAGGTGACCGGCTGGCGGCTGGACGTGGTCGACGCCTCGGGGCGCCGGGCGGCCCGGGTACTGCTGCACGCCCCGCTGACGGGCGCGCGTGACGAGGACGAGGACGAGGAGGGGGCGAAGTGACCGCCGTACAGCTGCTGATCGGGCTCGCGACCCTCTTTGTGAACGCGTTCTTCGTCGGTGCCGAGTTCGCGCTGATCTCGGTGCGCCGCTCCCAGATCGAGCCGTACGCCGAGCAGGGCGACCGGCGGGCCAAGCGGGTGCTGTGGGGGCTGCGGCATGTGTCGGCGCTGATGGCGGCGGCGCAGCTCGGTATCACGCTGTGCACCCTGGTGCTCGGTGTGGTCGCGGAGCCGGCCATCGAGCATCTGCTGGAGCCGGTGTTCCACGCGGTCGGTGTGCCGGAGGGCGCGGGGCACGCGGTGTCGTTCGTCATCGCGCTGGCCCTGGCGACCTATCTGCACATGCTGCTGGGCGAGATGGTGCCGAAGAACATCGCGCTGGCCGAGCCGGTGCGCAGCGCGCTGGTGCTGGGTCCGCCGCTGGTGGCGGTGGCGCGGGCGCTGCGGCCGGTGATCTTCACCATCAACGCGTTCGCCAACACCCTGCTGAAGCTGCTGCGGGTGGAGACGAAGGACGAGGTCACGGCCACGTTCTCGGATGCCGAGCTGGCGCGGCTGGTGAAGGACTCCGGTGAGGCCGGGCTGATCGACGACCGGGCCCTGGAGCGGCTGCACGACGCGCTGGAGCTGGGCCGCAGGCCGGTCAACGACGTGGTGATGCCGCTGGAGCGGGTCACCTACGCGCGGGTCGGGGTCACCCCGGAGGAGCTGGAGCGGCTGTCGGCGGAGTCGGGGTTCTCCCGCTTCCCGGTGGTCGACGAGGGCCGCCGGATCGTCGGCTATCTCCATGTGAAGGACGCCCTGGACGCCTCGCCCCGCGAGGAGCCGTTCCGGCTGCGGGACATGCGGGCCATCGCCCGCGTACGGCAGTCCACGCCGCTGGACGACGTCCTCACCGCGATGCGCGGCAGCCGGACGCATCTGGCGGCGGTGCTCGGGGAGGACGGCAAGCTCGCCGGGCTGGTGACCATGGAGGACGTGCTGCGGGAGCTGTTCGGACAGTACGTCTGAGCACCGGGAGGAGGGGTGACCGACCGCTGGGTATGCGCCTCGGGATACCATCTGCGACGCCATGCGGAAGAACGCCATGCGGAAGAACGCCACGCGGAGTAACCCCTCCTCCCACCCCGGGCCCCCCTACTCCAGCCTGGTCGCGGTCGGTGACTCGTTCACCGAGGGCATGTCGGACCTGCTGCCCGACGGCTCCTACCGCGGCTGGGCCGATCTGCTGGCGGCCCGGATGGCCGCCTCGGCGCCCGGCTTCCGGTACGCCAATCTCGCCGTGCGCGGCAAGCTGATCGGGCAGATCGTGGCCGAGCAGGTCGGGACGGCCGCCGCGATGGGCGCCGATGTGGTGACCCTGGTCGGCGGTCTCAACGACACCCTGCGGCCCCGGTGCGACATGGGCCGGGTGCGCGGGCTGCTCACCGAGGCCGTCGAGCGGCTCGCCCCGTCCTGCGGACGGCTGGTGCTGATGCGCAGCCCGGGACGGCAGGGCCCGGTCCTGGAGCGGTTCCGGCCGCGCATGGAGGAACTCTTCGCCTGCGTCGACGATCTCGCCGCCCGGCACGGCGCGGTGGTGGTCGATCTCTACGGGGCGCCCTCGCTCGCCGATCCCCGGCTGTGGGACGTGGACCGGCTGCATCTGACGGCGGAGGGGCACCGCCGGGTGGCGGAGGCGGTCTGGCAGGCGCTGGGCCATCCGCCCGAGGACCCCGACTGGCGGGTTCCGGTGCCGCCGTCCGCGCCGCCCGGCTGGCTGGACCGCCGGGTCACCGACGCCCGCTTCACCCGCGCCCATCTGCTCCCCTGGATCGGCCGCCGGCTGACCGGCCGCTCCTCCGGCGACGGCCGACTGGCCAAACGCCCCGAACTGCTGCCGTACGAGGGCCCGTGACGGAGGCCGTACGAAGGGCCTCGTACCAGGGGCCCTGACGGGGCCGGGTGCCGAGACAGGGGCGTACGAGAGACCCCGTACCAGGGGCCGTGACAAGGACCGTGAAAGAGACCGCGGCAGTGGCCCTGCAAGAGGCAAGTTGCAAGAGGCCGCGGCGGGGGCCGCGACAGCAGCGCTGACAGGGGCATGGGCGGAGCCGGTCAGAACGGCTCCGCCCATGCCGGGGCGCCCGGTCCCGGAACGGGACGCCCCGTCCGGGGGCCGGATCAGTCGTCGTACGACAGTCCGTGGCCCGCGGGGTAGAGGACCCGGGTCGGGTCGTCGGCGCGCTGGATCGGTACCGGGAGCTTGCCGCGCGGGTCGACCCGGCCGGCGATGACCCGGGCGGCGGCGCGCAGTTCGGCATCGGTCCAGCAGTAGGTGGCGAGGGCCGCCTTGACCCCGCTGAGCTGGGCGATGTCGTACGGGTTGCGGACCGCGACGGCGATCACCGGGATGCCGGTGGCGACCAGGCGGCTGACCAGGGTGCGCTGGGTGCTGGTGGCGCCCACGTTGTCGGTGACGACGACGATCGCGTCCCGGCCGGTGGCGGCGGCCACGGCGGCGTCGATGGCCGCGGTGTCGGGGGCGCGGCCGGTGGCGATCTCGGTGACGGTGAAGCCGAGGTCGTCCAGCGACGCGGTGAGCGACGGCAGGGCGAACTTGGCGGCGTCGGCCGGGAAGACCGGGTTGGCGCCCACGACCAGCAGTTTGCGCTGGCGGCGGCGGAGCGGGAGCGTGTCGTCCCGGTTGACCAGCAGGGTGGTGGTCCGCTCGGTGATCCGGTCGGCGGTGGCCAAGTTGCGGCGGGTGCCGACGGTCCGGTCGACCTCCCGGTGGGAGACGTAGGGGCTGCCGCTGAGCAGGCCGACCTTGTCCTTGAGGCGCAGGATGCGCAGGACGGACTCCTCGATCCGGGCCTCGGTCAGCTCGCCGGAGCGCACCGCGGCGACCACGGCGTTGAAGGCCACGTCCAGGTTGGGCGGGAAGAGGAGCTGGTCGACCCCGGCCTTCACGGCGAGCACCGGCACCCGGTCGTCGCCGTACTTGGTGCGCACGCCCTGCATGTTGAGGGCGTCGGTGACGATCACGCCCTCGAAGCCGAGTTCACCGCGCAGGACGTCGGTCAGGATGATCGGCGACAGGGTGGCCGGGTCGTTGCTCGGGTCCAGCGCGGGGACCTGGAGGTGGGCGGTCATGATCGAGTCGACGCCGGCGGCGATGGCGGCCCGGAACGGCGGGGCGTCGATGCGCTCCCACTCCTCGCGGGTGTGGGTGATCACCGGGAGCTGGGTGTGGCTGTCGGCCCCGGTGTCGCCATGGCCGGGGAAGTGCTTGGCGCAGGCGATGACCCCGGCCCGCTGGTAGCCCTGGACCTGGGCGGCGACCAGCTTGCCGACGGCGGCCGGGTCGGCGCCGAAGGAGCGGACGTTGATCACCGGGTTGGCCGGGTTCACATTGACGTCGGCGACCGGCGCGAAGTTCTGGTAGATGCCGAGGGCCGCGAGTTCGGCGCCGGCTATCTGCCCGGCGGTGCGGGCGTCGGATGTGGAGCGGCCGGCGCCGAACGCCATCGCGCCGGGCATCTGAGTGGCCGGGCTGCCGATCCGGGTGTTGGCGCCGTGCTCCTGGTCGATGGAGATCAGCGAGGGGATGGGGGTGCGCAGGGCGAGCGAGGCGCGCTGCACCCCGTTGGTGAGATCGGCGATCTGGTGGAGATCGCGGATGTTCCCGGCCCAGCCGCTGAAGTAGATGACCCCGCCGAGGTGGTACTTGGCGATGGCCTCGGCGATGGTGCGGACCCCCAGTTCCCGGAGGTTGGACGCCTCGTGGTTGGGGTCGGGGGTGGTGGCGGAGTGGCCGTAGAAATAGGTGACGAAGAGCTGGCCGACCTTGGCCTCCAGACTCATCCCGGCGATGAGTCTTCGGAGGCGGGCGTCCCGGTCGGCGGGACGCTCGCCGGAGGCGAGGGCGGGGGTGGCGGTCATCCCCAGGGCCCCGGCGCCCGCGACAGCGGTCGCGGAGGCGAGGAGGGTACGCCTGGACAGACTCCGGTCCTGCATACGGAGGAGCTCCTTCCGGCCTTGCACGTCAAGGGAGTTGGCGGAATTTTGAACTTCACCTGGACAGCCGGAAACGTAGCTGTGGATCATTCTCGCCACAAGAGGTCTAGACAAAAAAGGTCTAGACAAAAACTGGGCCCATGCCCCTGACCAGGCATTTCTTCACCCACCTTCTTGCAGAAATCGCCGGGACGACGATGAGGCAACACCGAACCGGCCATGGGCCTGCCGGCCGGGGCGGGGGTATGGGTGGAGGTATGGGCGGGGGTATGGGCTGGGGCGGGGGTCGGCGGCCCCTGGTGCGAAGGCGGGGGCGGGGGTGAGGGTTGGGGGTGCGGGTTGGGGCTGAGGTTGGGAGGGAGGTTGGGGCTGGGCGAGGGCTGGGGCGAAGGCTTGGGTTGGGGGCGGGCGAGGGCTGGGGTGAGGGCCGGGGCTGGGGGTGGGCGAGGGCCGGGACGACGCGGTCGGGCGACGGCTGGGGCGAGGCCCGCGGGGCCGGTCGGGGAGGTCCGGGGCGGCGGCTGGGCGGCGGCCGGGTGGCGGCTGGGACGAGGCCCGGGCGAGAGCTGGGACGAGGCCCGCGAGACCGGTCGGGGAAGGTCCGGGACGACAGCCGGGCGACGGCCGGACGGCGGCTGGGTGGCGGCCGGGCGGCGGCTGGGACGACGGCTGGGCGACGGCGGGGGCGAGGCCCGCCGGACCGGTCGCGGGAGGTCCAGGACGGCGGCTGACGCCAGGCCCGCGGGACGGTCGGGGTCGGTCCGGGGGACCCCGTAAACTCGGTCCACGTGACTTCCGCACCCGCCAAGCCCCGCATCCCCAATGTGCTCGCCGGACGCTATGCCTCCGCCGAGCTGGCCACGCTCTGGTCGCCCGAGCAGAAGGTGAGGCTGGAGCGGCAGCTCTGGCTCGCCGTGCTGCGCGCCCAGCAGGACCTCGGGATCGAGGTGCCGGACACGGCGATCGCCGACTACGAGCGGGTGCTCGACACCGTCGACCTGGCCTCGATCGCCGAGCGCGAGAAGGTCACCCGGCACGATGTGAAGGCGCGGATCGAGGAGTTCAACGACCTCGCCGGGCATGAGCAGGTGCACAAGGGCATGACCTCCCGCGACCTCACCGAGAATGTCGAGCAGCTCCAGATCCGCCTCTCCCTGGAGCTGGTGCGCGACCGTACGGTGGCGGTCCTGGCCCGGCTGGGCAGGCTCTCCGGCGAGTACGGCGAGCTGGTCATGGCCGGCCGCTCGCACAATGTGGCCGCGCAGGCCACCACCCTCGGCAAGCGGTTCGCGACCGCCGCCGACGAACTGCTGGTGGCGTACGGGCGACTGGAGGAGCTGCTCGGCCGCTATCCGCTGCGCGGCATCAAGGGCCCCGTCGGCACCGCCCAGGACATGCTGGACCTGCTCGGCGGGGACGCGGGGCGACTGGCCGAGCTGGAGCGCCGGATCGCCGGACACCTCGGCTTCGCCCACGCCTTCACCTCGGTCGGCCAGGTCTACCCCCGCTCGCTGGACTACGAGGTGGTCACCGCGCTGGTGCAGCTCGCGGCGGCCCCGTCCTCGCTGGCCAAGACGATCCGGCTGATGGCCGGGCACGAACTGGTCACCGAGGGCTTCAAGCCCGGCCAGGTCGGCTCCTCCGCCATGCCGCACAAGATGAACACCCGCTCCTGCGAGCGCGTCAACGGGCTGATGGTCATCCTGCGCGGCTACGCCTCGATGACCGGCGAGCTGGCGGGCGACCAGTGGAACGAGGGCGATGTGTCCTGCTCGGTGGTGCGCCGGGTCGCGCTGCCGGACGCGTTCTTCGCGCTGGACGGGCTGCTGGAGACGTTCCTGACCGTGCTCGACGAGTTCGGCGCGTTCCCCGCAGTCGTGGCGCGTGAGCTGGACCGCTATCTGCCCTTCCTCGCCACCACGAAGGTGCTGATGGCGTCGGTGCGGGCGGGTGTGGGCCGCGAGGAGGCGCACGAGGCGATCAAGGAGAACGCCGTCGCCTCGGCGCTGGCCATGCGCGAGCGGGGCGCCGAGCGCAATGAGCTGCTGGACAAGCTGGCCGAGGACACGCGCATCCCGCTGGACCGGGCCGGGCTGGACGCGCTGATGGCCGACAAGCTGTCCTTCACCGGTGCCGCGGCCGACCAGGTCGGCGCGATGGTGGCCCGCATCGAGGAGATCGTGAAGCGCCACCCGGAGGCGGCGGGCTACACGCCGGGAGCGATCCTCTGAACCGTCCCACCCCCGCGGAGCTGGAGGCCGCCCGCGACCGGCTCGTCCCGGACGTGGTCGCGGACGGCCTCGATGTCCTGTTCTGCGGAATCAATCCCGGCCTGATGACGGCGGCCACCGGCCACCACTTCGCCCGGCCGGGCAACCGCTTCTGGCCGGTGCTGCACCGCTCCGGCTTCACCCCGCGCCTCCTCGCCCCCGCCGAGCAGGACCAGCTCCCGTCGTACGGCCTCGGCATCACGAATGTCGTGGCACGGGCGACGGCTCGGGCGGACGAGCTGAGCGCCGACGAGTACCGGGAGGGCGGGCGCCTGCTCGCCGAGAAGGTGGAACGCCTGCGTCCACGCTGGCTGGCGGTGGTCGGCGTGACGGCGTACCGCGCGGCCTTCGACGACCGCAGGGCCAAGGTGGGCCCGCAGGAGCGGGTGTTCGGGGGGACGCGGGTGTGGGTCCTGCCGAATCCCTCCGGGTTGAACGCGGGGTGGAGCGTGGAGGCGATGGCGGAGGAGTTCGGGCGGTTGCGGGGGGTTGTGGGTGGGGGTGGGTCGGGGGGCTGAAGGGTTGGGCGTCGTCGAGCCGGGGCGCGCCGGGGGGTGTGTGCGCTACGGGGGCTGCAGGCCCGGGGAGTCGGGCCGGAGGTGTGGGCCCCTGCAGGAGCTGAGGGTCCGGGGAGTCGAGCCGGAGGCGACTGCGTTGCCGGGAGTGAGGGCCCGGAGTGGTCGGGCCGAAGGAGTTGCGGGAGCTGAGCGCCCGGAGCCTCCGGGCCGAGGGTGTGCGCATTGCGGGAGTGAAGGGTGCAGTGAGGCCGGAGGGCGATGCCGGGGGCGGCTGATCACGCGGGCCGGGTGCGGGCGGGGTCGCCCCTCCCCGGGGCGAATCGGCAGGACTCGGTCGGAACACCGTCCGGCGGACCGCTGCCCGCATGGCCCCCATGCCGGAGATCCAGCGCGGCCGGCTCAACACCGGCCAGGGCGGATGGTGCCCCCGGCCGGGGCTCCGCCCAGCGCTGGGTCGGTCCGGGAGCGAGGCACAACGGCGGCACGACTCGCTGAATCCGACGCGCTCGGCACCGAGCCACCACGCCTGACCGGCGACTCCGGCTTCGCAACGGCGACTACGTGGAGGGCGGCGACGGCCCCGCCCGAAGCAGGTTCCGTCTCACCGGCGCCACACCCCCCACCGCAACCGTCACCAGCGCCGAGGTCACACCCCCACCCCCCACTCCCCTCGCGGCGAGCGACCCCGCACTGAAGCCAGTGCCATCACACCGGCGCCACACCCCCCACCACGACCGCCAGCAGCGCCGGGGTCGCACCCCCACCCCCTCGCACAAGCGAACCCGCACCCGGCCCACCATCACACCGGCGGCACATCCGTCACCGCCGCGATCAGGCGGCCCGGGACCGCCTCCTCCGCCTCGCCCCGGTTCACCCCCAGCGCTATCCAGCGGCCGTGTTCCGCCGCTTCCCACAGGTCCAGGTCGTCCAGCAGGACGGCGAGGGTCGCCCAGGGGTCGGGTATCTCCTCGGCGCGTTCCAGGCGGACTCTGAGCGTCGCCGTGCCCAGGCGGGGCTGCGATGGCCAGCGGGCGTCGAGGCGCTGGGCCAGCGCGTCGCGCAGCGCCTCCAGGTCCTCGGCGTCCTCGGCGTCGGCCGTGCCGTCCGTGCCGTCCGTCCACCCCGTGAGGAAGAAGCCCGGTCCCTCCCGGCCCAGGTGCGACCAGCCGTGCGCCGCCGGGAAGGGGCGGGCGCACAGCTGGTCGATGGTGTCCAGGCACTGCGCGATGTCCATGCGTCCAGTAGACCCGCCGCCACTGACAATTGGCGGGGCGTCAGTGATCGCCCGGCCGGGCTCACGCGTCCCGGCGGCGTACGCTCCAGGCGCCCGCGGCCAGCGCGGCGGCCGTCCAGACGGCGGTGACCGCGAGGCCGGTCCAGGGGCCGAGGGAGCTGTCCGGATGCTGCTGGAAGGCCAGTTGGCCGGCCCGGTCGGGGAGGTAGTCGATCGCGCCGCCCGCCGCGTCCCCGATGACGAAGGAGACGATCAGGACGAACGGGACGAGAATGCTCAGGGTGGCGACGCCGCTGCGCAGCAGGGCCGTGAGGCCGGTGGCCAACAGGGCCATCAGCGTCAGATAGACACCGCAGGCGATCACGCCCCGGGTGAGCTGCGCCGCGCTGATGCCGTCCCCGGCCCCGCCCAGGGCCGCGGTGCCGACGGCGGCGGACAGCGCGCCGGTGAGCAGGCCGACCGTGAGCGCCGGGAGGGCGACAGCGAGGGCCTTGGCGGCGAACCAGCGCCCCCGGCGCGGGACCGCCGTCAGTGCCTGGCGCAGCCCCCCGCCGCCCTGGAACTCGGACGACACCGCCATCGTGCCGAAGGCGATGACGGCGATCTGGGCGGGCGCGACGCCCAGGAAGACCGCGACGAGGGGGTCGAAGCCGGGCTCGGCGGTGTCGGAGGTCCCGGCGAGCGCGGCGAACACCGTGGCCACCGCGAGCAGCGCGGCCAGGGAGCCGTACAGCGAGCGCAGGGTGCGGATCTTCAGCAGCTCGGAGTGGAGGACGGGGGCGAAGGGCATGGTCAGACCTCCTGCGAAGGGGCGGGCCCGGGGGCGGGTGGGGCGGTGGGGTCGGCCGCGTACTCGGTCTCGGAGGACGTCAGGTCGAGGTACGCCTGCTCCAAGGTGCCCTCCTGCGCGGTGAGTTCCAGGACCGGGATGCCCGCCTGCCAGGTGAGGCGGCCGATGTCGGCCACGCGCGCGTCCCGTACCGTCCAGACGCCCTCGGGGTCGCGTTCGGCGTCGTGGCCGTGGCGGGCGAGGAGGTCCTGGAGGGCGGGGTCGTCGCCGGTGCGCACCCGGACACCGGGCCGTACGCGCGCGTCGATGAACTCACGGGTCGGCAGATCGGCCAGCAGACGGCCCCGGCCGAGCACGACGAGCCGGTCGGCGAAGGCGGCCGTCTCGGTCATCAGATGGCTGGAGACCAGCACCGTACGGCCCTCGTCGGCGAGGCGGCGCAGCAGGTGCCGGATCCAGATGATGCCTTCGGGGTCGAGGCCGTTGGAGGGTTCGTCGAGCAGGATCACCGGCGGGTCGCCGAGCAGCGCGGCGGCGATGCCCAGCCGCTGGCGCATCCCGAGCGAGTAGGTCTTCACCCGGCGGCGCGCGGCGGAGGCGAGGCCGGTCTCGGCCAGCACCTCGTCCACCCGGGCGGCGGGGAGGGCGTTGCTGGTGGCGAGGATGCGCAGATGGTCACGGCCGGTGCGGGAGCCGTGTGGGGCGTGGGCGTCGAGCAGGGCGCCGACCTCGCGCAGCGGCCGGGCGGCGGCCCGGTAGGGGCGTCCGCCGATGGTGGCGGTGCCGGAGGTGGGCCGGTCCAGGCCGAGGATCAGCCGCAGGGTGGTGGACTTGCCGGCGCCGTTGGGGCCGAGGAAGCCGGTGACCCGGCCGGGCCGGACGGTGAACGTCAGCGCGTCCACGGCGCGTCTGCCGCCGAACTCCTTGGTGAGGTCGTGCACATCGATCGTGGTCATGGCAGCAGCGTGGCCGGGCGGGCGCCCCTGGGGCCTCCCCCGGGAGGGGAGACCGTCTCCCCCGCCCGGGGGAGGACCACTGTCAGTGGTGGCTGTCACGATGGGTGAATGGTCCGCCTTCTGCGCCCGCTGAGCCGCGGGACGACATACACCCGGCTGGTGCATCTGCTGGTGCCGGTGCTGCTCATGGGTGTGTGGCTGTTCATCGACATGAGCAAGCCGTGGGTGCCGGCGCTGCTGCTGCTCCCGTTGGGGCTGATCCCGGCCGTGCGGCGGGGCGAGGGGCTCCAGGCGCGGTTCATGCTGGTGCCGGACGGGCCGGAGCCGGAGGTCTCGACGATCTCGACGGCCCCGTCGGCGACCTGGCGGGACCGGGTGCGGACGGTGGTGTGGCTGGAGGCCCGGATGGTGTTCGCGGTGCCGACCGCGTTCGCGATGGTGTGGCTGCCGGTCCTGTCCGTGGACCTCACCCGCGCGGCGCTGGGGCACCCGGTGCACGACAACCCGGTGTACCGGATCGACGAGCCGCACGGGGCGTACGGTCTGCTGGTGCCGTTGCCCCTGGTGGTCCTGGCGGCGGTGGTGGTGGCGTTGGGCGGGCTGATCTCGGCGGTGGCGCGCGGGCTGCTGGGCCCCTCCCCCGCCGAGCGGCTGGCGGCCCTGGAGGAGCGCACCGAACAGCTCCTGGAGCGCACCCGTATCGCGCGGGAGCTGCACGACTCGATCGGGCACGCGCTGACGGTGGCGGTGGTGCAGGCGGGCGCCGCGCGGGCGGCGGGCGATCCGGCGTTCACGGACCGGGCGCTGGCCGCGATCGAGGAGACCGGGCGGACGGCGCTGGAGGACCTGGAGCGGGTGCTCGGGGTACTGCGGGAGTCGGAGCGGCCGGTGAGCGGCAGACCGACGCTGGCGGACGCGGACCGGCTGCTGGAGTCGGCGCGGACATCCGGCGCGACGGTGGAGGCGGAGGTGACCGGGCCCCTGGAGACGGTCCCGGGTCCGGCCTCCCGGGAGGGCTACCGCATCCTCCAGGAGGCGCTGACCAACGTCCTGCGGCACGCGGGGTCGGTGCCGGTGCGGGTCCGGATCGCGGTCGCGGGCGACGCGCTGGATCTGGAGGTGCGCAACCCGTTGGGCGCTTCGATACCGGGGCCCGGTCGGGGCAGCGGGCTGCGCGGCATCCGCGAGCGCGCGGCCCTGCTGGGCGGCCACGCCGACACCGGGCCGGACGAGGGCGAGTGGCGGGTACGGGTGGCGCTGCCGCTGCGCTGAGCCGGGGCGACGGCCCGGGGCCCCTGGGGCCGCCCTAAGGTGGGCGGATGCCGGTGACCGTGCTCCTTGTCGATGACGAACCCCTGGTGCGCGCCGGGCTGCGGGCGGTGCTGGAGGCGCAGCCGGACATCGAGGTGGTGGGCGAGGCGGCGGACGGGGCGGCGGTGATCCCCCTGGTGCGGCGGCTGCGGCCGGACGTGGTGGCGATGGATGTACGGATGCCGCTGCTGGACGGGATCGAGGCCACCCGCGCGGTGCTGCGCACGGTGGACCGGCCGCCGAAGATCCTGGTGGTGACGACCTTCGAGAATGACGAGTATGTGTACGAGGCGCTGCGCGCGGGGGCGGACGGGTTTGTGCTGAAGCGGGCCCGGCCCGCCGAGATCGTGCACGCGGTACGGCTCGTCGCGGCCGGTGAGTCCCTCCTCTTCCCGGCGTCCGTACGGCAGTTGGCCGCCGCGTACGGCGACGGCGGGGGCGGGAACCGGGCCGCGCGGGCGGTTCTGGACCGGGCGCGGCTCACCGATCGTGAGGCGGAGGTGTTGCGGCTGATGACGCGTGGGATGTCCAACGCGGAGATCGCCGCGCAGTTGGTGGTCGGCACGGAGACCGTGAAGTCGCACGTCAGCGCGGTGCTGGCGAAGCTGGGCGCGCGCGATCGGACGCAGGCGGTGATCACGGCGTACGAGTCGGGCTTCGTTTTGCCGGGCTGACGTCCGGGATGGAGGCGGAGTTCATCGTTCCGCCACTCGCCGGGGCTCCTCCGTGCCGAGTACCATCCGCCCAACAAGCGCACATGCTGGGAGGACGTACGGTGGGGCGGCTGACCGGCGGGGATCCCTCGCTGCTGCGAAGGATCAATTCCGCGGTGGTGCTGCACGCGCTGCGTGCCACGGACTCCGCGACGCTGACCGAGATCACCAAGGTGACCGGGCTCTCACGGCCGACCGTCGAGGGGGTCGTCGAGGGACTGGCCGAGAACGGGCTGGTCGTGGAGACCGCGGCCGAGGAGGGCGCGGCGCGGCGGCAGGGGCGTCCGGCCCGGCGGTTCCGGTTCCGGGCGGAGGCGGGGCATCTGCTGGGGCTGGAGATCGGCCCGCACCGGGTGGCGGCGCTTCTCGCCGATCTGGACGGGCGGGTGGTCGGCGCCCAGGCCAAGGATGTCGACGCGACGGCACCGGCCGATGAGCGGCTGGAGCGGCTGCGGGGCGCGGTGGCCGAGCTGCTGCGCCGGGCCGGGGTGCCGCGCGGGTCGCTGCGCGCGGTCGGGGTCGGCACGCCGGGCATCGTGGAGGCGGACGGCACGGTGCGGCTCGGGACCGCGCTGCCGGAGTGGACCGGGCTGCGGCTCGGGGAGCGGCTCGGGCGGTCCTTCAAGTGCCCGGTGCTGGTCGAGAACGACGCCAACGCGGCGGCCCTGGCCGAGCACTGGAAGGGCGGCGCCCGGGACTGCGACGACCTGGTGTTCGTCCTGGCGGGGCTGAGCCCGGGGGCGGGTTCGCTGATCGGCGGACGGCTGCACCGGGGGTTCGGCGGGGCGGCGGGCGAGATCGGCGCGCTGCATCTGCTGGGCCGCGAGGTGACGCCGGAGCGCCTGCTGTCCACCACGGACGAGCCGCTGCAACCGCTGGACGAGCAGCAGGTGGCGGATGTCTTCGCGCGGGCCCGCCGGGGCGACGAGGGGGCCCGTCAGGCCGTGGACCGCTTCATACAGCGCCTGATCCACGATGTGGCGGCGCTGGTCCTCGCCCTGGACCCGGAACTCGTCGTCGTCGGCGGCTGGGCGGCGGGTCTGGACGATGTCCTGGAGCCCCTGCGCCGGGAACTCGCCCGCTACTGTCTGCGCCCCCCGAGGGTCGCCCTGTCCCTGCTGGGCGAGGCGGCGGTGGCGACGGGGGCGCTCCGCCTGGCCCTGGACCATGTCGAGGACGAGCTGTTCGCGGTGGAGGGTGCGGGGACGGCCCGGCAGTAGCGCGACCGGGCAGCCGCGGGGCCCGCGAGCCCCCGCACAAGCACAACCCGCACAAGCGCAAAGGGGACGCGCCCCGGGGATCCCTCCCGGGGCGCCTCCTTGTGCACGGTCGTGTTCTCGGTCGTCCCGCGGAGGGCGTCCCGCCCGGCCCCTGGTCCGGGTGGCGCCCTCCGGGGTCAGGAAGCCCGCTGCTCGGGCCCCTGGTGGATCTCCACACCGCCCGAGTCGCCGAAGGTCAGCCGGCAGGTGTCCGCGCGGTACGTGGCCACGGAGAGCGCGGCGGTGCGGCCGTCGGCGAGGTAGCGGGTGGTGACGACCAGGACCGGAGCGCCGGGCAGGCGGTCCAGCTCCTTGGCGTCGCCCGCGTTGGCCGAGCCCAGCTCCACGGCGCTCTCGCTGCCCTCCAGCTCCAGGCGGTGCAGCTCGCGCACCACCGCCCGCGCGCGGGCGGCGCCCGAGGGGGCGTCTATGGCGGTCAGCTCGGGCACCGAGGACTGCGGGATGTAGAGCAGTTCGGCCGCGACCGGCTGGCCGTGCGTCGTCCGGGTGCGGCGCACGATGTGCACCGGCTGCTCGCGGTCCGTCTCCAGGGCCTCGGCGACCGTGGCGGGCGGCTCGGCCAGGGTGCAGTCGGCCGCCTGCCAGGCGTCCTCGCCCGTGCCCGGCCAGGCGTGCTGCTCGGTGCCGACGGCCACGCCCATGCGCGGCGGCGCCACCGTCGTACCGACGCCGCGGCGGCGCTGGAGTCGGCCTTCGAGTTCGAGTTGTTCGAGCGCCTGCCTCAGTGTGGCGCGGGCGACACCGAAGCGGGCGGCGAGGTCGCGTTCATTGGGCAGGATCTCGCCCACCGCGAACTCGGAGTCCAGTGCTTCGGTGAGCACGGTTCGTAGATGCCAGTATTTTGGTTCCGGTACCGCTTCCAGCTGCGTGGTCCCCACCCTGTCCTCGCAATCGCCGTGATCCGGCAGCGTTTTTTAGCGCCCTTGTTTATTAAAGGTTGTTGCACTAAGAGCGACCATAAGGCTGCCTTAACCCTTGGTCAATACCAATCCTCCGTCCCCCGTGTGCCGTGGACGGCCCTCGCAGCGGAGCGTTCATGACGCGTTCGCAAAGGGCCGCATTCGTGACGTAGCGGCAAAGCCCCCGTCGCGGGACGGGGACCTGCGGTCGGCCACCGGTCGGGCAAACGTTCGCCAGGAAACCTACCTAGTCGGGTTGGCGTAGGCGAACTCAGACACCGGCCACGGCGTACAGCTTGTCCGGATTGCGGATGACGTAGACGGCCTGAATGCGTCCATCCGCGACATCCAGTTGGAACACGGAATCGGGCTCGCCACCGGAGAGGACGAGAAGAGCGGGTCCGGCGTTCACTTCCACGGCCCGGAAGCTGAGATCCGGAATGCCCTGCCGGGCCACCCCGACGAGGAAACGGCCCACCTTGTCGGCGCTCTCCAGGATCCGGAGCGGCGCCTTCGTCTTGCCGCCGCTGTCGCCGACGAGCCGGACATCCGGAGCGAGCAGTTCCATGAGGGCGCCCAGATCACCGCCCGCGGCGGCGGCCAGAAACCGTTCGGTCAGATCACGGCGGCTGGCCGGATCCACCTCATAGCGCGGTCGGCGCTCCTCCACATGCCGCCGGGCCCGCCCGGCGAGCTGGCGCACCGCGGGCTCGGCCCGGTCGAGCATCGCCGCGATCTCCGCGAACGGGAAACCGAACGCCTCGCGCAGCACGAACACCGCCCGCTCCAGGGGCGAGAGCGACTCCAGGACGACGAGGACGGCCAGCGAGACCGTGTCGGCGAGCACGGCCCGCTCGGCGGTGTCGGCGACGGTGTCCCCGAAGTCGGTGACACAGGGCTCGGGCAGCCAGGGCCCGACGTAGGACTCGCCCCGGGCGCGGATCTGCTGGAGCCGGTCGATGGCCAGCCGGGTGACGATCCTGACGAGGTAGGCGCGCGGGGCGCGGACGTCCGAGCGGTCGGCGGCGGACCAGCGCAGCCAGGCGTCCTGGACCACGTCCTCGGCGTCGGCCACCCGGCCGAGCATGCGGTAGGCCACGCCGAACAGGACGGGGCGGTGCTCCTCGAATACATCGGTCACGGTGTCGGTGGTCACCGTGCCATCCCATCCCGGCACCCTCCACGGTGTCCAGGCGATAGGGCGTGTCCCGGAGAACGCCGGGCGGTACGGGGGCCGGTACCGGGGGCGGAGCGCGCCGGTATCCATGGTCGGTACCCACGGCGACCGGGGGGAGCCTCCCTTCGCGCCCGCCCCGCGGGCTACCGGCGAGTAATGGTTACTGCCAAGCTGTCCACCGAGCACACGCCCCGCCCCCGGACCACCCCCCTCCCGGCCCCGAGGAGCAACAGCCATGGCCGCCACCACCGTCTCCTTCGACGTCCCCACCCCGTACGGCCCGAGGTCCGCGACCGTCTCCTACGCGCGCGTGGGCACCGGCGAGCCGCTGCTCCTGCTGCACGGCATCGGGCACCACCGGCAGGCGTGGGACCCGGTGGTGGACATCCTGGCGACCGAGCGGGACGTCGTCGCGGTGGACCTGCCCGGCTTCGGCGCCTCCCCCGCCCTGCCCGCCGGGCTCCCCCACGACCTGTCCACCACCCGCGCCGTCCTGGGCGCCCTGTGCGCGGCGCTGGAGCTGGAGCGGCCCCATGCGGCCGGCAACTCGCTGGGCGGGCTCCTGGCCCTGGAACTGGGCCGCGAGAAGCTGGTCCGGTCGGTGACCGCGCTGTCCCCGGCCGGGTTCTGGACGACGGCCGAGCGGCGCTACGCCTTCACCGTGCTGCGGACCATGCGGCACACCGCCCGGCGGATGCCCGTGCCGCTGGTCGAGCGGATGGCCCGTACGGCGGCCGGGCGCACCGCGCTGACCAGCACGATCTACGCGCACCCGGCCCGTCGCCCACCGCGGGCCGTGATCGCCGAGACGCTGGCGCTCGCCGGGGCCACGGCGTTCACCGAGACCCTGCGGGCCGGGACGGGCGTGCGGTTCACGGACGAGGTGGCGGGGATCCCGGTGACCGTCGCCTGGGGCAGCCGGGACCTGCTGCTGCCGCGCCGCCAGGGCGTCCGCGCCAAGCGGATCATTCCGCACGCCCGGCTGATCCGGCTCCCCGGCTGCGGTCATGTCCCGATGCACGACGATCCGGCGCTGGTGGCCCGGGTGATTCTGGACGGGAGCCGCTGAGGGAGGGCGCGGGCGCCGACCCGTCGGGGGCCTGCGCCCTTCGCCGCGCGAGATGCCGCACCGCGCCCGACCCCAGTGCCACGCCCGCGCCCACCAGGGCGCTCCCGACGGCCTGGGCGAGCCCGTAGGCGCCCGTGCCGACCAGGGGGGCCGTCGCCGCCGCCGCGACCGGGATCAGGCCGGAGAAGAGCGTGGCGCGCTCCGCGCCGATCCGCTGCATGGCCATGTACCAGCAGACGAAGCCGATGACGGTGACCACGGCCGCCTGCCACAGCAGCGCCAGCGCCTCCGTCGTGTCCGGGCGCGGCAGCCACCCCGAACCGTCCACCAGCAGGCCCACCACCGCCGACTCGACCGCCGCGAGCCCGCACACGGTGGCCGACAGCAGACGCGGCCCCAGGGGGCGCAGCACCGGCACCGCCAGCATCGCGAAGCCGACCTCGCCGAGCAGGGCGCACACCGAGAAGGCGATCCCGGCGATGTCCGTGCGGCCCCACCCCTGGACGGTGAACGCGCCGACCGCGACCAGCAGCGCCCCGTACAGGAGCGTCCGTTGCGGGCGGCGGCCGGAGGTCAGGGGGACCAGGACGGCCACGACGATCGGGGCGCAGCCGACGAAGACACCCGGGACGGCCGGTTCCGCCGTGCGCTCGGCGGCGAGCACCGCCAGGTTGAAGCCGACCATGCCGACCGCCGCGAGCAGGCCCAGGCGCCCCCACTGGCGCGGTGTCAGGGCCCTGAGGCGGGCCCCGGCGCCCGCGCCCACGAGCGGGACGAGCAGCAGTCCGGCGAGCGCGTAGCGCAGGAACTGGCCGCCTGCGTAGGGGTAGTCCCCGAGGACGCTGTTGGCGGTGAAGGACGCCCCGACGAGGACGCAGGCGAGCGCGGCGAGCAGGGCCCCGCGCGCGGTGGTGGCATTCATACCGCCGACGCTAGGGACGCGGGCGGTCCGGATTAAGGTCCATTTCCATGAGCCCATCGGAGACCAATTCCGCGCCCGCCTCCGCCTCCGCCTCACCGGCCCCCGCCTCCTCAGCGTCCGACCCCTCCGCATCCGCCCCCTCCACGCCCGCCCCCTCCACGCCCGCCTCCTCAGCGTCCGCCCCCTCCGCATCCGGCCTCTCCTCCCCGGCCCCTTCGTCCCCGGCCTGGGAGCTGCTGCTCCCCGCCGCCTCGGCGCCCGCCCGCGCGCGGGGCCGGGCCCTCCAGGCCGCCCTGCGGGAGGCCGTGCGCTCGGGGCGGCTCACCCCGGGCACCCGGCTGCCCTCGAGCCGGGACCTGGCGGGCGACCTGGGCGTGTCGCGGGGACTGGTCACGGAGGCGTACGAGCAGCTGACGGCGGAGGGGTATCTGCGCAGCGGGCGCGGGGCGGGCACCTGGGTGGGGGACGCCGTACGGGCCGCGCGGCCCGCGGTGCGGGATCTGGCGCCGCGGACGCCGGGGGTGCGGGCCGACTTCGTGCCCGGCACGCCCGATCTCGCGCTGTTCCCGAGGGCCGCGTGGGCGGCGGCACAGCGCGCCGCGCTGGCGGAGGTGCCGCACGCCACCCTCGGCTATCCCGACCCGCGCGGGCTGCCCCGGCTGCGCACCGCGCTGGCCGGGCTGCTGGCGCGGCGCCGGGGGGTGGTCGCGGATCCGGAGCGGATCGTGGTGGTCTCCGGGGTCGCCCAGGCGTCGGCGCTGCTCGGTTTCGTGCTGCACGCGCGCGGGGAGCGGACGATCGGCGTGGAGGACCCGGGCAGCCCGCAGCACGACGCCCTGTACGCGGCGGCCGGGGTGAACGCCGTCCCCGTCCCGCTCGACGCGGAGGGCATCGCCCTGGAGCCGCTGCGGGCCTCGGGGGTGCGGGCCGTGGTGACCACGCCGTCCCACCAGTTCCCGACCGGCATCGCCTACTCCGCGCGGCGCCGGGCCGAACTGCTCGCCTGGGCACGGGACCGGGACGGGCTGATCCTGGAGGACGACTACGACGGCGACTTCCGCTACGACCGGGCGCCGGTCGGCGCGCTCCAGGGGCTCGATCCGGAACACGTGGCCTATACGGGCTCGGTCAGCAAGTCCCTGGCACCGGGGCTGCGGCTGGGCTGGCTGCTGGTGCCGGAGCGGCTCGCCGAGGAGACGGTGGAGCGCAAACGGACCATGGACCTGGGGCACCCGGCACTGGACCAGGAGCTGTTCGCGCGGTTCGTGGAACGGGGGGACTACGACCGGCAGTTGCGGCGCTGCCAGCGCGCCTACCGGGAGCGCCGGGACGCCCTGGTGGCCGCCCTGGCGGACCGCTTCCCCGGCGCGCGGGTCTCCGGTATCGCGGCGGGGCTCCATGTCATCGCAGAGCTGCCCCTGCCGCGGGGGTCGGAGGAACGGTTCCTCGCGCGCGCGGGGGATGCCGGGGTCGCCGTACGGACGCTGGCGGACTACGCGAACCAGGGCGCCGCCCCGCACCCCGGCCCTACTCAGGGCGCTGCCCCGCACCCCGCCGCCCCCGGTGCCGTACGGCTCGTGCTCGGGTACGCGCATCTGACGCCCGCGCGGATCAGGGCGGGCGTGGCGCTGATGGCGGAGGCCGCCGACGGGTGAACCGGGGCACGGGGTAAGGGGCACCGAGTACGAGGCACCGAGTACGAGGCACGGAGTAACGGGCGCGGGGCACGAAGTGCGGACCGTTGTTCACCTCTGATTCGCGTGCGCGCTGTGGAGCCCCCGTAGGAGTAACAGGGCCGTCGGCCGGACACCACCCCACTCCACCGGATCGACCTCAGACGTCACTGGAGGCTCTCTCATGTCCCACGGTCCCCTCCCCGGCCGCCGCGGCGTGCTGCGCGGCTCGCTCGCCGCCTCGGCTGCGCTGGCCCTGCCCGCCGGTCCCGGCGCGGCCCCCGCCCTCGCCCTGTCGGGGCGCCCGCGCGCGGGGTGGGGCGTACAGACCGGCGATGTCACCACGGACTCGGGGCTGGTGTGGGTCCGCGCGGACCGCCCGGCCCGGATGATCGTCGAGACATCCGCCACCGAGTCCTTCCGCCGGACGAAACGCTGGTACGGCCCGCTGCTCGGCCCCGGCACCGACTTCACCGGCACCACGCGACCGCGCGGGCTGCCGTCCGGTGAGTAGATCCACTACCGGGTGCTGCTGGCCGACCCGGACGACCCGCGCCGCACCGGCGAGCCGGTCGAGGGCACCTTCCGGACCGCGTCGGACAAGCGGCGCGACGGCGTCCGGTTCGTCTGGTCCGGGGATCTGGCCGGGCAGGGCTGGGGGATCAACCCGGAGATCGGCGGCTACCGGATCTATGAGGCGATGGGCCGGCTGGACCCGGACTTCTTCCTGTGCAGCGGGGACAATGTGTACGCGGACGGCCCGATCACCGGGTCCGTGGCCCTGCCCGACGGGCGGATCTGGCGGAACGTGACGACCGAGGAGAAGGCGAAGGTGGCCGAGACCCTCGCCGAGTTCCGCGGCAACTTCCGCTACAACCTGCTGGACGAGAACCTGCGCGCGTTCAACGCCCGGGTGCCCTCGATCGTCCAG
Source organism: Streptomyces sp. NPDC004610 (assembly GCF_040609715.1). Classification (NCBI taxonomy): domain Bacteria; kingdom Bacillati; phylum Actinomycetota; class Actinomycetes; order Kitasatosporales; family Streptomycetaceae; genus Streptomyces; species Streptomyces sp. NPDC004610. Next base: position 35,196 of record NZ_JBEXLA010000025.1, read on the forward strand.
TGGGACGACCACGAGGTCACCAACAACTGGTATCCCGGCGAGATCCTCACCGACGCCCGGTACACCGAGAAGCGGGTGGACGTACTCGCCGGGCGGGCCCGGCAGGCGTTCTCCGAGTACTTCCCGATCTCCACGCTGCGCCGTCCCGACGGCCGGGTGCACCGGGTCCAGCGGCACGGCCCGCTGCTCGATGTGTTCGTGCTGGACATGCGGACGTACCGGGGCGCCAACTCGACGGACGACCAGACCCGGGACCCGCAGGGCATCCTCGGCGCGGAGCAGCTGGCCTGGCTCAAGCGGGAGCTGTCGCGCTCGCGGGCGGTGTGGAAGGTGATCGCCTCCGACATGCCGATCGGCCTGGTGGTGCCGGACACCGGCGACGGCAGACCGCACATCGAGGCGGTCGCGCAGGGCGACCCGGGGGCGCCGCTCGGGCGGGAGCTCCAGATCGCGGAGCTGCTGCGCCACATCAAGCACCGGCGGATCACCGGCACGGTGTGGCTGACGGCGGATGTGCACTACACCTCGGCGCAGCACTACCAGCCGTCCCGGGCCGCGTTCGGCGACTTCGAACCGTTCTGGGAGTTCGTCTCCGGTCCGCTGAACGCGGGCGCGTTCCCGGCGAACGCGCTGGACGCCACGTTCGGGCCGGAGCGGGTGTTCGTGAAGGCGCCGACGGTGGCGAACGTGTCGCCGGCCGAGGGGTACCAGTTCTTCGGCGAGGTGGACATCGACGGCGGCAGCGGGGAGCTGACCGTACGGCTGCGGGAGCAGGACGGGACGGTGCTGTTCACCAAGACGCTCCAGCCGGGGCGGGTCGGGCAGTGAGCCCGGGGGCCCGTCCGGCGGGTGCCACCCCGCCACCCCACCGCAACAGAACTCACAAAAGGGACATAAGTAGCTTTTACCGTTCAGTCACAGAGCGTTTGTGATCACGCAACACCCTTCCTCCACAGTGGCGGCATGAAGCGGAAGATGTCTGATGTCACCCGGGCCCGCCACGGCCGCCCGGTACACCATTGGCGGCGGGACGTGGTGGAGCTGGCCGCGCTGTTCACGGCCGTCGCGGTCGCGGACGCCGTGGCCAATCTGATCGGTCACGGGCCCGGCGGCCCCGAGCTGCTGGTGATCTCCGCGCTGGTGCTGCTGGCCACGGCGGCGTTCCATGTGTGGTGGTCACGCCGCCACGACCATGCGCCGCCGCCGACCGATACCCACGCCGATATCGATACCGGTGCCCGGCCCCGCTCCCCCGAGAGGCAGGCCGGGCCCCCGGCACAAGGCACCGACGCCGACGCCGACGCCCGCACAGGGACCGGCACAGGCACCGGCACCCCGCTGGGCACCGACACCCCCACCCTCTGGCGCATGCGCACCACCGTCCGCGACGAACCCGGCGCCCTCGCCGCCCTCTGCACGGCACTGGCCGGGCACCGCGTGGACATCCTCAGCCTTCAGACGCATCCCCTGGGCGCGGACACCGTCGACGAGTTCCTGCTCCGCTCCCCCGGCGCCCTCGGCGCCACCGAGCTGACCCGCGCGGTGGCCCTCGCGGGCGGCTCCGGCACCTGGATCGAGCGGGCCGACGCCCATGACCTGGTGGACGCCCCGACCCGGATCCTCTCCCTCGCCACCCGGACCGCTCTGGACGCGGCGGAACTTCCGCTGGCCCTGCGTCAGTTGTTGGGACGGTGCACCATCCGCTCGCTGCCCGCGCGGCCCGCCGCCTCCGGCCGGTCGCCGGACGGCGTTCCCGTGGAGGGCGCGCTGGAGGACACCGTGATGCGACTGCGAGCACCAGAAGGCGGAGTGATCACCGTGGAGCGGCCCTATCTGCCGTTCACGCCCACCGAGTTCGCGCGGGCGCGCGCGCTGGTCGAGCTGGACTCCCGGCTCGGCCCCCGCGTCCCGCGCGGCCATGACGTACTGTCGCTGCCCGAGGGCGGCGACTTCACCGTGCGCCGGGCCGAGCCCGACGACCTCGACGCGGCCAAGGCCATGCACGAACGCTGCTCCACCCACACCCTCGGCCTGCGCTACCACGGCCCGGTGGGCGACGCCGACCGCTATCTCCAGCATCTGCTCAGCCCCCGCTTCGGCCGCACCCTCGCGGTCGAGACCGGCGACGGCCGGATCGCCGGTCTCGGCCATCTGCTGTGGGACGGCGACGAGACAGAGGTCGCGCTGATCGTCGAGGACGCCTGGCAGCGGCGCGGCATCGGCGCCGAACTGCTCGGCCGACTGGTGGCGATGGCCGTGGAGGCGGGCTGCGACAGCGTGTACGCGGTGACCCGGTCCGGCAACACCGGCATGGTCGCCGCGATGCGCGGCCTGGGCCTCCCGCTCGACTACCAGATCGAGGAAGGCACCCTGGTCATCACGGCCCGGCTGGACGCGACCCCGGTGACATCGACCCTCCCGTACGACACGGCACGGGAGCGGAGCGTACGGGAGTGAGGGCGCCGGGGGCCGCCGGGCGCGCGTCCCCCGCCTGCCCGGCGCCCCCCTCACCGACCCACTCGCCCACCCTCTCGCCGACTCCCTCGGCGCCCCTCTCGCCGACCCACTCGGCGTC